>RDYZ01000043.1 GCA_004293855.1 Oscillatoriales cyanobacterium
CGACTATGGGGAGATGATGATCCAGGACGATCTTGATCAAAATACGGACAGAACACGGACAGAACCCACCGCGACGGAGCCGAACACGGGCGATCGGCGTCCAAAGCTCGATCGGCAGTCACCGGGTTTAATCGTGGTGTGTGGCGCCACAGCCACGGGGAAAACGAGTTTAGCGATCGCCCTAGCGCAACAACTGGGATCGATCGTCATCAGTGCCGATTCACGGCTGGTGTATCGCGGGTTTGATATTGGCACGGCGAAACCAACCCTGGCAGAGCGTCAGGGCGTGGTGCATTATGCGATCGATCTTTGCGATCCCCGTGAAACCTTGACCGTGGCCGATTATCAGGCACAGGTTCGCGAGATTATCGCCCAACAGCACACCCAAGTCCGTTGGCGATCACCGCTCTGTGAGTCTGGAGATTCGGGTAAATCTGGAGATTCGGGTAAATCTGGAGACTCTGGCACGCTTCACAAGCCTCGCACTTCCCCGCCACAACACGATCCAGCCCACAATCACCCCTGTGCCGGTTGGCCGATCCTGGCGGGTGGGACAGGTCTTTACATCAAGTCGATCGTTCGGGGTATGAAAATCCCCCGTGTTGCACCGCATTACCACCTCCGGGATCAGTTAGCCCAGCTTGGTCAACACCAGTGTTACGCCCTGTTGCAGCAGGTCGATCGCGCCGCCACCGAAAAAATTCACGCCAACGACATCCATCGCACCCTTCGCGCCCTCGAAGTGTTCTACGCGACCGGTCGATCACTCACCTCACAGCAGGGCGAAGCTCCCCCCGACTATCCGATCGTGCAAATTGGGTTGAGGTGCGATCGCGATCAACTGGATCGGCGGATTCAGCAACGTACGGCGCAGATGGTTGCAGCGGGTCTGGTGGACGAAGTGCGATCGCTCTGTGCCACCTACGGCGAAACGTTGCCGCTGCTTGAAACCCTGGGTTACGCCGAATTTCGTCAATACCTTGCCGGTGAGATCGACCACGAGACCGCGATCAACCTCACCGCCATCCATACGCGGCAATTTGCCAAACGTCAGCGAACCTGGTTTCAAAAAGACCCCACGATCCACTGGATTGACGCCGACGCCGACGATCGCCTAGACCAAACTCTGGCGATTTTGGCCAATTACGAAGAATAATTACGAAAAAGCATAGCGATTTGGCGATCGAGGCTGCAAAATTAATGAGGAAGGGCGTACAATCGAGCCCACCTTTGTCGTAAACCTGGCTATGGAGTACTAATTGATAGGATGCAAAAAAACATTGGAACCCATCTGGTCGTTGATGCGTGGGAAGCCCCTAGCAAATTGTTAAATGATCCTGAGTGCATCCGCCAAGCACTCCTAAATGCAATTTCCGCCGGAGGTGCAACGCTTATAGACCTGTGTGTTCACCAGTTCAGCCCCCACGGAGTGACCGCCACTGCAACCCTTGCAGAGTCCCATATCGCCATCCATACCTGGCCTGAATATGGGTATTTTGCGGCTGATATTTTCTTCTGTGGAGCCGGGGAACCACAAAAGGCGCTGGAGTTCCTAAAATCAGCCCTGCAAGCTGACCGAGCAACCGTCACCGAAGTTGTTCGCCGTTTTGAGATGCCATCTGTGATGCTGACCGAAACCGCCTCAACCCTCGAAAATTGTGACATTGATCGACCAGAATGCGTCATGACGACTTAGGCTCACCCCTAACGTTGAATCGTTCTGACGTGCTCTGAGAGTACGTACTTAGAACAAGGTGACAGACTCCCTAAGTTTCTTTGAGTTTCTTTGAAATAAAGCGAGTCTGTCGGCTTTGATGGCTAAGTTAGGCGCGGCGATCAGTCCAGGTTCAGGCTCGATCGTCACAACCCAATCCCGATGAATCCGTTTAAATTAACCTGTTTACATTCGCTCGCTTGAAATAGACCGCTAAGATTACTGTTTTCTGAACGTGACGATCGTCGTGTTTTAACATTGCTCGTCTAGCTTAAAAGAGACTCCACCCTCCCGGTTGGCGAGGAAGATCGCAGGGTCGGGGTCGATCCTTTCGGCCAAAGATTTGCTCCACTCACGGCTTGAGGGTTGGATTGAACGACCCGATCGCAGCGTCCGTCATACTTGGGTTGCCAGCTACCAGTTAACTATTACTGTTCGATGTGTAATCGCAACTTATGCTAACGGACGCTCTTCGGCTCGCTAGACTGCTATTGCCCCTAACCCTCGTGCTCCTGAGTGCGATCGGTGGTGTCATTTTTGAGCGTCGCGCGATCGTCTACCTGCGGGCGATCGCGATGCGTACCGGCTGGCCGGGATATTCCCTCGTTCTGTCCTCCCTGCGGGGTGTGACCTTGCTGTGGTTTATCCTGCTTGGTTTTTTCTGCGCCAGCCTAAGCCTTGAACTCAGTCCACAACTGCGATCGCTGGTGGATAAAGGTCTGATGGCGATCACGCTGATTTCGGCGACGATCGTCATTGCCCGCCTTGCCGTCGGCTTCATCGAACTCTACAGCGACAAAAACGACAACGCCTCACCCGTCACCTCGCTGTTTGAGAACCTCACCAAGCTGGCAATCTTCAGTATTGGCCTGCTGATCGTGATCCAATCCCTCGGGATCTCGATCTCGCCCCTCCTCACCGCCCTCGGTGTCGGTGGTGTTTCCATTGGTCTTGCCCTGCAAAATACCCTCGCCAATCTTTTTTCTGGCCTGAATATCATCATGTCGAAAAAGGTTCGCCCTGGTGATTATGTTGAATTGGGAAGCGGTGAAGCGGGCTATGTAACAGATGTGGAATGGCGCTACACCGTCATCCAAGACATCTTCAATAATCAGATCGTGATTCCCAACTCGCGAATCGTGGCTTCAGCCTTCAAAAACTACGGTTTGCCCCATCGTAATTTAACCGTCGATCTTCGCATTGGAGTCGCGTATGATTGCGATCTTCGACAGGTTGAACGGGTCACTCTCGATGTGGCACGAGAGCTACAGAATTGCTGTTTACAAGCGTTTCCGGGCAAGGCTCCCTTCTTTTTATACGAAAGCTTTGGTTACTTCAGCATCGATTGTCGGGTGTTTGTCCATGCAAAGGATTATCTGGCAGGCTTGCAATTGCGAAATGAGCTGATTAAACGATTGCATGAACGCTATAAAATGGAGGGCATCGAACTCGCATTCCCGATCGCGGCAGCCCCACTGCCCAACCACCAGTTCGCCCGCTCCCAAACCAGCCCACCCCTTTCAGACGGCCCATTATGATCCCTGGTGAATTGTTCACGCCCGACGGCACGATCGAACTCAATGCGGGGCGTCCTACCCTCACCCTCACGGTTGCCAATACGGGCGATCGTCCGGTACAAATCGGCTCACATTTTCACTTCTACGAAGTCAACGCCGCGCTGGAGTTCGATCGCGAGTTAACGAAGGGAATGCGCCTCGATATTCCCGCCGGAACCGCTGTTCGGTTTGAACCAGGAGATGATCGCGACGTGACCCTTGTGCCCTACGTCGGTCGGCGCGAAGTCTATGGGTTTAATGCCCAGATCGAAGGGGCGATCGATGCGTAGCTGTGTTTCGATTGCCTCGATGTAGAGACGTGTTGAGTCATTGAACCGTGCAATTGGGAGATTCTATCCCCTTGTACCTGCGATGTTTTTTGCTTTCGCGTTACGCTCCCAACTCGGGAGCATCCCGTTTATGCAAATTATCCCTCATCCCCCAGCCCCACTTCGACCAGCTCAGTGCATCGCTTCTCCCAAAAAAGGGAGAAGGGGAGACCGATTCAAAGTCCCTCTCCCAACTTGGGCCCAACTTGGGAGAGGGATTTAGGGTGAGGGTGACACAAATGGGATGCTCCCCCCCCACTCACACATTTCACTGGAAATCGTTATAGTGACAGGAGTTTTATCTTCCTTTCGATATAACGGCATTTTTCATGCAAACATACCCCAACCCTACGGCTGAGGCGATCAATCAATTTGATATCGATCAGCCACGTAATGAACATCGTTTTGACTTGCCCACTCCGCTACGTCAATGGGTGATCGACACATTCTTGAAACGCAATGAAGAGAAAAATATTTATATTTTTCTGGTGGCCGTTAATATTCTGTTGACGAGTATTCCACTGGCGATCGGGCTGTTTTGGCTCGAAGGTAAGATTCATCCAGCATTGATGATTGCGGTCGGGTTTGGTTACTTTGCCTTTCATTTTGTGACCTATGCGCGATCGTTTATCCTCGCGTTGCACTACTCCACCCACACATCAATTTTCAATAAGAAATTTCGAGGATTAAAGCACATTTACAGCAGCTTTTTATCCTGCTTTTTTGGCATTCCTCCGAACATCTACTACGCGCACCACATCGCAATGCACCATTGCGAAGATAACGTCGCTCCTAAGGATCTCAGCTCAACGATGATCTATCGACGCGATTCCAAGTGGCATCATTTTCTCTACATGCTGCGCTTTGCCGTGGCGATTTGGGTTGAGCTGCCCTACCTCTTATTTCGCCAAGGTCGCTATCAGGTGGTGACGCAATGTTTGGCGGGTGAACTGTTCTTTTTTGGTACATCGGCGTATCTCTTTTCCCTGCGTCCGATCGCCACGTTTTTTGTTTTTCTCTTTCCCGTAGTCTTCATTTCCTTTGCGATGATGCAAGGTAACTGGAAGCAACACATTTTTGTTGACCCAGACGAGCCGGATAACAACTACAAATCGACGTTTACCTGCATTAACACCGTCTCAAATTCACGCAACTTTAACGATGGTTACCACATTGAACACCACGAAAACCCCGGTGTTCCTTGGCATCGTCTCCCGGAATATTTCCAGGCCAATCTCAAAAAACATGCTGAGAATGACTCCTTTATTTTCTCGGGGATTGGGGCGATGCAGGTGGGAACGCTGGTCTTAAATGGAGAGTTTGACAAGCTGACAGAGTTTTACGTCAACATTGGCCAAAAAGAACGCACGAAGGATGAACTGATCGCGGAATTCAAACGCCGCTTAATTGCGGTTAAGCTTTAGCTTGGCGGGGGCTTTTGTTGTAATTTAAATCCGTTGGAGATTGTGTTAGCGGCTCGATCGCGAGATCAAGCCGCTAACATGGTCGCGATCACGATTAACCCATAACTTTTGTACGATGACGCAAACGATCGCCCTCAATACCGAGTCTATTTATCGCCTGGACCTTAGCCCGATCGCCGCGTGGGCAAACGAGGTGGAGGCGGGTCGTTTTGTTGCGGAGGATTTCGAGCAGGCGATCGCCTTTGCGATCGAGTTTGAGCGCGAGCCGAGCGATCCGCGCGAGCTATCGGAAATCCCGGAGGTGCGCCTGTGGTTTGTGCGGCTCGAAGCGACCTATCCTTGGATTCCGCTGTTCCTGGACTGGAAATCGGAGCTAGCGCGGTATGTGGCGATGTTGGTTCCCCACGAGTTTCACCCGACGGAGGGGATTCAGTTTAATCCTGAGGCGCTGGAGATTTTTTTGATGCGGAAGGTGTTTGAGCTGTCGCTTTGGCTGCAACGGGCGGAGTTGCCGCACCAGGCGCGGATGATGGCGTTTGCGAAGATGTTGGGCTACGACCTGGATTCAGACTTTTTTGAGTTGTTGGATCGCTGAGAGTAGGGGCGATCGTCTCGGGCATCGTCGATTTAGCCACAAACGAGACCGGCTGACGTCGCTTATGCTGGCTCGAAAACCGCACTATCCCTCTTAAAGCAACGGGCTGAGATCCAGGGACTTGGCAAATTCATCCGTAATGAGATTGATCGCCTCCTCCCGCTGCACGCGATGATTACTAATCCCGGTCGGTAATGCCTTAAAGCCGCGCTGCTGTCGGAGACGATTGAGCCACGTTCGCCGCCACGGGCCATTATCGAAAATACCGTGGAGGTTAATGCCCCACACCGCATCGTACCGATCGATCGTGCCTAACCCCGCCTCATCAAAAATCGCTTTCACAGCCGTCGGATCTGTGATCTGAGTTCGCGTTTGGTGAAACTCATAACCACTGACCTGTAACCCCGCTTGGGGATGGATCGACACCGCACTACGCTGACGGGCAATACGCTTGCTGATAATGACGGTCTTCACCGCCAAAATCCCTAGGGCATCATGTCGCCCGTCAATCCCTTCGAGACCTTCCGGATCGGAGATCGTTTGTCCAAGCATGTGATATCCGCCCAAAATACCCAGGGCCGTGCCGCCTGCGGCCACATAATCACAAATTTGCTGTGCCATGCCGGACTGTTGCAAAATCTGCAAATCGGTGATGGTGGCACGAGATCCGGGCAGAATCACCGCGTCGGGATAGCCGAGGGTGTCACCGGGTTCGAGATATTTAACAGTGACGGTTGGTTCTGTTTCGAGGGGGTCAAAATCCGCAAAGCTGGCGGCGTGCGGGAGACGGATCACCACGATCGTCAACGTATGGTTATCCCGTCCGGAACTGGGTCGCTGGGTCACGCGGGTGATGGTCGTGAGACCCTCAAAGAGGGCAGCTTGCCGGGGAATAATGCCGAGGGTGGGAATCTGGGTGCGCTGTTCAAACCAGTCCAGTCCTTGCCGCAGCAGGTCGGGCGATCCGTCGAACTTATTGACAATTAAACCCTTAATGCGCTGGCGATCCTCCGGTTGCATGAGTTCCAGCGTGCCGATCGCGTGGGGAATGCCACCACCTCGCCCACCATCAATCACCAGAATGGCGTTGGCGTCAAGGTAGCGAACCACCTGAAGATTGGCTAAATCTCCGTGTTCCAGACTCAGATCCACCGGGTTGCCTGCCCCTTCGCAAACCAGAATGTCGTACTGTGCCTTGAGTTGAGATAGGCAAGATTTGAGCAAATCCCAGTTGGTTTCCCGATAGCGCTCCAAAAAATCGCTGAGGGCAATTTGTCCGATCGCCTGACCACCGATCGTCGCCTTCACCGTGCGACCATCACAGGGCTCTAGCCAAATGGGGGCAATGGTAATCGAGGGCTGTTGACCTGCTGCCCAGGCTTGCAGGGCTTGGGCGTAGGGGATACGGTGTCCGCTTTCGGTGAGATAGGTCGATCGCGATAGATTGTGGGCCTTAAAGGGACTCACCCGGAGTTGTTGGCGATAGAGCAGCCGACAGATCACCATAGCGATCGTCGATTTACCGACATTGGAAGATGTTCCCAGTACGACGATCGATTTCATGCACTTCCTCGGGCGGTACTCGATAAAAACTTAGAAGGTCAGCGGGGGCAGATGGCGAACAGGCGTCTGTCTCACGATCTCGAACGGGATTGTGTCCAGCCCGACTCGGTGGACGATCGCCACAGTGAGGTGTGATGCAGGGAATGGGGCGTTGGGATCGATCGTAGCTCAGATTGTCGGGCGTTCCTGTTCACGGTTCCTTTGGGTGGTCTGTGGACAATATCCGGATGTTGCTTCAGATTTCAGGGCATTTCATCGTTCGTAATACAATCGGAACGCATCGTAATTCCCCTGACGATCAGCGTCGTACGTTCCGTTATGTCAATTCTGCACGGTTGTTGGCTCGAATCCGATCGAGCGTTGTTCGTCTGGAGCGAAACGTGGCGATCGCAGGGGCAAGACACGCTGGGGAGATCGGTAGATTCCCTCGTTCCCGATCATCCTGCCGCACTGTCAGCGGCGGAACTGTGGGATTTTTTACGATCGCCTGCGACCTCCTTAGCCACGGTTGTGGAGTCTTGGGGGGATCTGCGCGAGCCGATCGCTGCACTGGAAACGATCCGTAGCTATGAAACCCCATTGATTGTCCAGGATCTCGGGTCTGGGGACTCGCACCATTCAGGGCTATCAGAATCCTCCGATCAATCCGCTACACCCACGGAGATTGACCTTGTGGAGAGTGCACAGCGTGTCAATCGTGTGGCTTCGCGCCAAGCGTCCACGGTTACCCTAGATCCTGACACCGATCGAGACCTCGATCGCGAAGCAGAACTGGATCGACTGGATGATGTATTGGTCTCCATTCCGGGGATTACGCCTGCGGTGAAAGTGCTGTGGCTGCCGACGCCGGTCACGGAGGACGACAACGGGCCAACCGTCGCGCCCCAAGCCTCCTTTTCGACGGAGGAGACCGCACCTCAACCGCTAGAGCTGCAACCCTGGCAAGTGCAAGGCTTGATCCTCAGCCCGGAGGTTGCCCTGTCGTTGTTGGCCGCGTTGCCCTTGGGGGGCATGGGGGAAGCGATCGCCGTTGTGGGGGCCGATCTCCGTTTTTGGTCGCACGTGGCGCGATGGACGTTGGATGTAATCGCTCGGGGTAAGGTAGTGCCGGAATTGCAAACCGGTGGTGATGGCGTGTTGCTGGCGATCTGGCGTCCGTTGCTCGATAGCGCTCGAGATAGCGATCGGCGGGTGGAATTGGGGCGGGCGATGCCACTCGCGGCGCGGGCGACGGAATTGAGCGCGGCCCGTGAGCAGCCCCCGGCGCGTAACGTTTTGATCAGTTTTCTGGATGCGATGATTGATGCCCGGATGCGGCAGTTGATCGCCGCTTGCCCGCCGCCCTCTGCCAATCACAGCGTCAAAGCCTGGGCGATCGCCTTGATGTCTCCCAAGGATCGGCGCGTGGCGATCGATCTCCAGGCCGCAACCCCGCTACAACAAACCCTGACGACCTGGACGGAACCCGTGCGGGCGGTGTTGGACGGGCGGGCCGATTTCCGTACGGCGATCGCCATTTCCCCGCCGAATCCCAGCCAGAATTTTTGGCGCTTGAGCTACGGACTTCAGGCGATCGATGATCCCGATTTTGTCATTGACGCGGGCATCATTTGGAAAAACCCGGTGGATCGCCTCACCCTCAATGGGCGCACCATCGATCGACCGCAGGAAACCTTTTTAAGCGGGTTGGGGCGTGCGGCGGCGCTGTATCCCTTAATTGAGGCCAGCTTGGATGCGGCCCGTCCGATCGGCCATAAGCTCAACCCGATCGAAGCCTACGAATTTCTGAAAAGTTATCGTTGGCGGCTGAGTGAAAACGGTTTGGGTGTCATTCTGCCGGAGAGTTTGGCGAACGCTGAAACCTGGTCGAGCCGTCTGGGTTTGAGTGTGCGAGCCCTGCCACCTCAGGGCAAGCGGTTGGGTCTGAGCGGGTTACTCAACTTTGAATGGGAGTTAACGATCGCCGGTCAAACGATCTCCCAGGCCGAATTCACCCGCTTGATTTCCCAAGGGAGCCCACTGGTCGAGGTGAATGGCTCCTGGGTCGAGCTGCGGATGGCCGATGTCCGAGCGGCGAATGCCTTCTTTTCCCAGCGTCGCGATCGCACCCTGTCGCTCGAAGATGCCCTGCGGATGAGTAGCGGCGAAACCCAGACGATCGACAAGTTGCCGGTGGTCAACTTCGAGGCCTCCGGAGCCCTGCACGACCTGCTTGATACGCTTACGGGAAAACGGACGATCGAACCCATCACCACCACCGCCGATTTTTGCGGGACGTTGCGCCCCTACCAAGCGCGGGGCGTCGGCTGGATGCGCTTTTTAGAGCGGTGGGGTTTGGGTGCGTGTTTGGCAGACGATATGGGGTTGGGGAAAACAATCCAGACGATCGCCTTTTTGTTGTCCCTCAAAGCCGAGGGCAATCTCGACGCGCCGGTGTTGCTGGTTTGCCCGACGTCGGTGTTGGGCAATTGGGAACGGGAAATTCGGAAGTTTGCCGCCAATTTCACCGCCATCCTGCACCACGGCGAGAAACGGGCCAAGGGCAAAGCTTTCACCGAGGCGATCGCCCAGGCGGATGTGGTGTTAACCAGCTATTCCCTGGTGCAGCGCGATCTTAAGCTGTTGCAGGGTGTTACGTGGCGGGTGGTGATTTTGGATGAAGCCCAAAACATTAAAAATGCCGGAGCCAAACAGTCCCAGGCCGTGCGTCAGCTTGCCGCTGATTTTCGCCTTGCCTTAACCGGAACACCGGTGGAGAACCGCCTATCGGAACTGTGGTCGATTCTGGATTTTCTCAATCCGGGCTACCTGGGAACCCAGGCATTCTTTAAAAAACGCTTTGCTCTACCGATCGAAAAATACGGCGACCCCGACTCGCTCACCACCCTGCGATCGCTCGTGCAACCGTTCATCCTGCGTCGTCTCAAAACCGACAAAACCATCATCCACGACCTCCCCGAAAAGCAGGAAATGACGGTCTTTTGTCCGCTCACCGTGCACCAAGCGCAAATCTACCAAACAACGGTTGAAACCTCGCTGGCGGCGATCGAATCCAGTCACGGCATCGAGCGCCACGGCCATGTTTTGGCGTTGCTCACGAAACTCAAACAAATCTGTAACCATCCGGAATTACTGGGCCTCAAAGGACGCAAGCAAAAGCCGGTGATCGATGACCAGTTTGCCCAGCCGTCCGGTAAACTTCAGCGCCTGGAAGCCATGCTAGAGGAGGTGATCGCCGAGGGCGATCGCGCCTTGATTTTCACCCAGTTTGCCGAGTGGGGCAAAGTGTTGCAGCCATACCTTGAACACCGTTTTCAGCGGGAGGTGTTTTTCCTCTACGGCGCAACCAAACGGGCGCAGCGTGAGGCGATGCTCGATCGGTTTCAGCACGACCCCCAGGGCCCGCCGATCTGCATTTTGTCGCTCAAGGCAGGCGGTACGGGGCTGAATTTAACCCGTGCCAATCATGTGTTTCACTTCGATCGCTGGTGGAATCCCGCCGTGGAAAATCAAGCGACCGATCGCGTCTTCCGGATCGGCCAAACGCGCAATGTTCAGGTGCATAAATTTGTCTGTACCGGCACGCTGGAGGAGCGTATCCACGATCTGATCGAAAGCAAGCAAGCCCTAGCCGAGCAGGCCATTGGGGCGGGTGAATCCTGGTTAACGGAGTTGGATACGGACGGGCTGCGTAATTTGCTGTTGCTCGATCGGACGGCGGCGATCGCATCGGTGGATTAGGTTGATTAGACTCATTAGCGAACCTCGTCCGACCAACCGAACCTCAGTCACCAAACGTAATCCGATACAACAGGGATTCCGTGTCAAAAGGCTTGGGGTAACGGCGCATGAGACGTTGTAACGGCATCTGGGGCAGGAGCAAAATCGCTAGGATCTTCAACGCCACTTTCCAAATCACCCGTCGCCGTAACAGGGTGGGGTCGTACCACAGCGCGAGTAACCAATAGCGCACACCGGTTAAGGCTCGCCGCCGATCGCACCCGGCATCGATCGTTTTGTAGGTCAGATACTTGTAACGATGCCCAAGACAGATACGGCGAATCGGTTGCGCGGAGGCCGGAGCCGTGGCGAAAGCCCGCGCGATCGTCCGTAAGCTCGATCGCTCCATCCGCCAGACGTTAAACGACGAGGATTGCGATGACACTCGATAGAGAATTTGCGGCTTGGGAACCACCACAAACTCGAACCGCTGGGCCAACCGTAACCAACAATCCCAATCCTCTGCGGGTGGCAAACTCGGGTCAAAGCCGCCAACCTCGACGATCGCCGATCGTCGCACCAGGATATTCGACCCACTGCCAATAAAATCGCTGTAGAGCAACTTACGAAACACATCACCCTCAAAACAAAGCTGGGGGCCGTGACGCAAAAACTGACGGTTCTGGTCAATGTGATCCGTCCAGCTATAGGCAACCGCTGCCCTCGGCTGGGCCATCAAGGCCGCAAGCTGGTCGGCGAGCTTGTCCGGTGTCCACAGATCATCCGCATCAATAAACGAAATATACTCACCCCGCGCCAGTTCCAGGCCACGATTGCGACTTACAGCTTGGCCCGCATTGGCGTAGGAAACCACCCGGAGGCGCGGTTCTGCGATCGCCTGTAACACCGCCACCGTATCATCGGTTGATCCATCGTCAATCACGAGGATCTCAAGCGGGCTGTGGGTTTGCTGCTGCAAAGATACGATCGTTTCACCGATCGTTGCAGCCCCGTTGTAGACCGGGATGATGATTGAAATTAGGGGCGATCGTGATGCGTCTGTCATAGCCTTCGTCTCAACGTGTTCCAACAGACAGCAACATCCCCACGAAAACCGGCAAGATCCCGCCAAGATGCTGGCCAGATTTACCCGATCGTCCAAAAATTCTGCGGTGCATAGCCCAACTCATGCAACATCTGACGCAAGAGCGGCAAACTCAGGCCGATTACGTTGGTATGACACCCCTCGATCTGTTCCACAAACAGCGCACCCCGCCCATCGATCGCAAAACAGCCCGCGCAGCCCAGCGGCTCCCCCGTTGCGACGTAGGCCGCGATCGTCGCATCGTCAATCATGGCGAAATGCACCCGCGTCATCGCGCAATTGACAAGGGTGATGCTCCGCTCCAGATCAATCAACACATGGCCGGTATACAGTTCGCCAGTCGTGCCGCGCATGGCCTGCCAACGGGCGATCGCTTCCTCCGGCGAGGCGGGTTTACCGTAGATTTTCCCCTCCAGGGACAGCACAGAGTCACAACCCAACACCAACCGGGATGGCGTGCGATCGCCGTCGCTGGGGTCAGGATTGGCAGAGGGTGACGCGAGGATGTCCGGCTGTTGGCGGATGCGTTCGGCGATGTGTTCCGCCTTGAGCTGTGCCAAGGTTTGCACCAGGGCCGCCGGATTGGTGAGGGTGACCTGAGACTCGTCCACATCGCTTGGACAGACGATCGGCTCAAACCCCGCGTCGTGCAACAGTTGGCGACGGGCTGGGGATGCGGACGCGAGGATCAGTAGGGATCGATCGGGAATGGTCATGGGCGGAAACAAAGTAATGAACAACGCGGCACATGGCCAACGACAATCAACCGCGAGGGTAGACCTTTGAGGCTTCAAACACCTCAAAGGTCTCAGGTTTCACTCCCGAGGATCTAGCGAGGTCTGGAGGGGATGTTTGGAATCGGGCTACGGGGTAGACCTTAATAAACGGAAAACGACTGCGCGATGATTTTGAGTTGGTCGCCGTCTTTTTCCCAACGCTGTTCCGGTGTGGACACATTGAGCGTAAAGAGCTGACCCCGTGAAATCACGGCGCTGGCAAGGTTATGACGCTCACCATCGGGTAAGGTGACGGCATACTCAAAAAGATAGTAGGTGTGGCCTTTGTCGTCGTTGCGGCTGGCGACGTTGACGAGTTCGGCGGTGCGCCCTGAATCAGGCGGGGCGATCGCATTTTTGGCAAGCTGGTTACCGACTTCGCTGGGGCTGCCGAGTTCGGCGATCGATTCCGTGCCGTTGACCGGATTAATGACAACACTGACGTTTTCGCTGCTCTCGATTAGATCGTGAAAAATCACATCGGGAGCGATATTACTCGCGTCGATTTCCGTCCAGCCGTTCGGGTAGAAAAATTCATAACCATCGTAGGCATCCGTGTAATTTTTCAGGCCACTGGTGGGTGAGACCGAACAGCTACTGAGGATGATCGCCAAGGTGGCACAGAGAAAGACCGCGAGTCGTTTAAACATAACGGGAAAAATTCAGAATGAAAGTCGGGCAACTCCAAGATTGAACTTCATTGAATCCTTGCATCGGTTGATTCCAGGGGAATAGATCGGTGCGTCAATCAAGCATCCTGGTAGATTGGCTGTTGCGATCGTACCTGATCACGCTAATTCCATTACGGTAGGACTGACGCACTCACAGGTGAGTTTGGGGTTCTGAGCGTCAATTCACACGAAATCTCAAGGGTTTGAGCCATTTTTTTACGTCCGTCCTGACGACTGATTTCGCCGAACCACCCGCACCCCCCCATCGCGTCAAAACCTCCATCCAGTCCGGTTGAGATGGGACGATCGATCCCCACAACCCTAGGCGGGAACTCTAACTGAGCGGAACCGGTCAAGTCTCTCGTGTGGTAGACAGATGAAAACCCGATACATCCACCCATCGACCTGCCGAGCGATCGCCTAGGATCAAGTTCCAGGTAGACCACCACTGCATCCCCCCATCTGGGGATAGCCCACGTCTCCTGAAATACGCTTCGCTGAAAACCTGCCGCCGATCGACACGAGTTGAATCGATTGATCGCGATTCGTCGCCACCGTTCAGGGTCACATCCCACGCGCCGTCATCGATCCGTAGATCTCATCTCATCACTTCTCATCACTGAAGACATCAGACAATCCCAACTATGGCTAATAACGCATCCCTCTCCGGCATTCTGAATGCAAACGATCTCGCCACCAGTGCGGCCAATTTTGGTGGTGCAGCAGCGGATAATATCCGATTTGATGAGTACATCGTTACCGTGGATCAAGACGGTGCAGCGATCACCCTCGAAGTCGATAATCCGGCGCTGATCATTGATGCACCCGACCTCAAGACCGGTACAGAATTCGCCCAACCCGTTGCCCTCCCAGCAGGAACCAAATCCCTCCGGGTGGTCGTGGGACAAAGCACCGTTGGCGATGCAGACTACAAACTCACCGCACGCACCAACCTAGGGAATGTCACCCTTGCCTCCCTCGGGGTTGCTTCGACACAACAGCCCAGCACAGGACAGACGATCAGCCTTGCTGGGGTTCTCAATACGGGCGATCTTCTGGTTCCTGTTAATGCCACGACGGATTACTCGCTTGCCGATGAATACGTCGTGAAGCCGAATATCAGTGGCAATGTGACGATCGAGATTAGTGGTGCAACCGGAACCGGCTTCACCCCCAATCTCCAACTGATCGACGCTGCCGGTCTGGTGACCAATGTTGCCGGAGCCTCGACCACTCAGGTCCTGAGTGCCAATAGTGCCACCCGTGTTCGAGTTCTCAACAATGCCGCCCCTCTAGGTACGGAGGCTTCCGCCCAGTACAATATCGCCTTTGCCGCCACCACTGGCAGCCTCACCGTCACACCGATCGCAGCCATTAGCGGTAGTGGACAAATCGAGCAAAATACCCCCACCCTGTCCGCTGCACCTGCGGCCAAATCCGCCGACACCGCCGCCTATCTGCGTTACAACAAAGGCGAACGGGGCAGTGCAGGGTCCAACAACACCACCGCCGCGATCAACGACTTTAACGGTGTTGTTCTCTCGAATGGTGACGATGCGATCGACCTCGGTAACATTGCCGCAAACCTAGCGGGTGTCCTCACCGACCTACAATCGGGGCTCAACAGCGACGGGTCTAACAACCCCAACGCCCGCTGGATCATCGGTTTCGACGGCAACGACACGTTCACCGGAACCGTGAACAATGATGCACCCCTGACCGGTAACCTCGGTAACGATACCTTCAACCTGGGCGCAGGCGCTGACGTGGCGGTTGCGGGCAAAGGATCGGATACGGTCAACGGTGATGCGGGGAATGATCAGCTTGCAGGCAATGGTGGCAACGACATCGTTAACGGTGGCGAGGGTGATGATGTTATCCTCGGAGGCCAAGACGACGACATCCTCAATGGTGGTGCGGGTCGCGATACTCTTTCGGGCGATCTCGGTCGCGACTTCCTGACGGGTGGCACTGAGGCGGATACCTTTGTCCTCACGAGCAACAGCGCCGTCGCTTCAGCGGAATTAGCAGACGTGATCACGGACTTTACCGCTGGACAGTCCGATAAGATTCAGATTAGCGGAATTTCGGGTTTCAGTGCGCTCACCCTGGAGGGCGTGGATCTACTGATTGATGGTGCGTTATCCACCAATGCAACGGCCCTGAAGATCACCGCAACCGGTCAGTACATCGGTGTGGTTGATGGTATTTCACCGTTCAATCTGGCGGAACAATCCACGCTGTTCTCGTTTGCGTAAGCCGCCCTGGGTCTGCGTCGTTTAGGTCCGATCGCGGATGCCTCAAGCGCGACCATGACGATCTAACTCAATTATCTACACCACAAAGCAGGAGCATTGACGTGATTGAGATGCTCCTGCTTTGTGGTGTCAGTCTTCGGTGGGTGTCGCCACGATCAAACCATAACCATGAACGATCGCCACCGACCGCTAGGCCGCGTCTCGATCGCGTAGCCTGCCGTTACTCCGACCGACCCGTCAGGATCAGCGGCGAATCGGAGGCCCGAGGTCATGGGGTTAGGCTTCGACCCAGATTTCACCGTTTTCGGTTTTCGTTGAAAAGACGGGCAAATCTTGCTCCGTGCTCAACTTGCCCATAATGTTACCGATAACCGGGGGGAAGGGGGTCCAGGTGCTCGCCTTGCCGGTGCAAAGATTGAAGGCACTGCGGTGGAATGGGCAAACGATTTCGCCGTTTTCGTTGATTTTGCCGGATTTCATCGGCAAGTTGAGGTGCGGGCAGGAGTTGGCGACGGCGTGAATTTTGCCATCGTGATGAATTAGCAGAACTTTTCGATCTGCGACTTTAACGACCTTGCGAGCTCCTTCAGGGAGTTCGGCTGTGGCTAAAACCTTGGTCCAGCTCATGATATTTATTCTGGGGGTGATATTAAACGCGTTGATCGCAGAACCGCGATCGCGATCGACTGTGCTACCCAAGGAGTCAGGTTACAGGGCAAACGCATACGCCCGACGATCAATTGACACACGATCGAACCAGACGAGTAGCGTTTGCCCTGAATCAGGCTAAACATCGTGAGGAGCTTGAGGGTTGAACGTTAGGGCACAAGCGTCAGGGTCGGCGAGAGATTACGACCGGGGGTGGGTTTGAGTTGGGGGGCGATCGTCTCGGTTGGACCGCCATAGGCTTCGAGTTCGGTGATGAGGGTTTCCTGAGCCGATCGTAAGGCTTCGATATCGCCCCCTCCATTCATCACCGCCAACCAAATCACCCCTTTGGCGGTGGGTATTCCCCCCGCGATCGTGCTGACAGCATCCAAGCTGCCGGATTTCAAAACCGCATGTCGGGGCAACGATCGCGCTTGCAAAATTCCCGCATCCACACCCGCAACCGCCGCCACATCCGCCACGGTTAACCCCTGGGGCTCGAGATCCTGCCCGATCGCCTGAAACATCATCACCGCTGCACGGGGCGAAAGCTGATTCTCTCGTCCCAGTCCAGACCCGTTGACCAGTTGAATTTCCTCGGGATTGATACCGGTTGCGGCGATCACCGCCTGTTCGATCGCGGACACACCACCGGCAGCATCCGCGAGACTGTGAGCCATGATGTTATTGCTGTAGCGGTTCATTTGATCGAGCAGTTCGACCAGGGGACGCGAGGCGTAGGTGAGGAGGGGTTTAACGTTGGCGGGTTTTGTGGAGGCTGGGGTGGTGCGAACTGTGCCGCCGATCGCCAGTTGTGGGGCGGGTGTGCCGCTCGGGAGGGTGGCGTATTGCGATCGCGCCTCGTCGGTCCAGCGGGTGGAATCGAGACCGATCGCCAAGAATTCCGCCGAGGTCGCTGCATCCTCCTCAAAGTTCATCTGAAAATCACCCACGACGACGAGATCGCCGGTCACCTGGCGAATTCCCTGGGCGTTGAGGGCATTACTGATCGCGATCGCATCCTCCCAAACCAGCATCGGATCACGATCGCCCGTCACGACTAAATCCCCCGTCAAGACACCGTCGGTCACCGTGCCAACGATACCGACCTCCGTGGTAAACCGATGATCCACCCCGAGAACACGCAATGCTGTTAAGGTCGTCGCAATTTTGGTCACGGATGCCGCCGGGAGTCGCTGCGTCCCTTGCCACTGGGCCAGCAGGCGATCGTCGGTCTGAATCCAGAGGCTTTGTTGTGTGCGATCGAAACCCAGAGCCACGAGCCGATCGAGGTAGCGATCGGCGATCGCCTGCACCGTGGGATCGACGGTATCCGGCGCTAGGGGCGTTAAAGTTTGAGGGGAGGCGGGTTCAGGCGGGACGGTTGAGGCGATCGGGGTGATCGGGTCAGCACGGGCCGGGGTGGGATCGGCGCTGGCATTGGGCTGGGCTTGGCAGGCGGTCAGGGCGATCGCTGCGATCAGCCCGATCGGGACAAACGTCGGTATCAACCGCATGATGTTTGGATGAGGGGTCTAACTGGAGTGCTAACGGGGGGTCTAACGGGAGCCCGAACTGAGGACGAGCATGGGCTAGGATATCGCAATCCCAACCTCAGACAACGGCTAGAGACGCGGCTTGATCCCCCGCATCCTCTAGGTTGGAATTAACTCGCCCGGACGCAGTTTCGCCCATTTCCCCACCTCCTCCTGAAAGCTCTCACAGCCGACCACATCCCACTCCATTTCGATTTCAGCCGTACTGGAGCGAATATTGACATGAATCGTCGGCTCGATCGCCTCAAAATCCGGCGTCTCCGTTAGATGGGGTTGTGCGTGCTGGTGTTCGACAGCGTGATAGGTCAGGCAGCGATCAACATAGTGGCAATTCACACAGATACACATGATTCCCGTGATATAAACGTTAAGCTCCCCGGTCAAGCATAGAGCTGCTTCCATCCTAATCACGCTGATCGGGAATTGTCGAAAATATCCCCCTTTCCTGCGCTCCTGATCTTGAACCGTTTTCCTTGCTCACCCCTGTCGCCTGAAACCTGGCCGTTTGCCCTCGAAGAGCTTCCTTCCAATGCCTGTCTTGTCGGTGGTGCGGTGCGTGACGCGCTGCTCGATCGCCGCAGCGATCGACTGGATCTCGACTTTATCTTGCCGGATCGGGCGATCGATATTGCGCGGGCGGTGTCGGTGTGTCATGCGGCGGGGTTTGTGGTGCTTGACCAGGCACGGGAGATTGCACGGGTGGTGTTTCCTTCGGCAACGGTGGATTTTGCCTTACAGGAGGGATGCAGCCTGGAGGCGGATTTACAGCGGCGTGATTTTACGGTGAATGCGATCGCCTACGATCCACGCACCTCGACCTTTATCGATCCCCTCGACGGTCGCGCCGACCTCAAACGAAAACACCTGCGGATGATCTCTGCGGAAAATCTGTACGATGATCCGCTGCGTTTGCTACGCGCCTATCGTCAAGCGGCACAGCTTGAATTTGAGATCGATCAGGAAACACGGGCAGCCATTCGCCAGCTCGCGCCAGAGCTGTCGCGGGTGGCTGCGGAACGGGTGTGTGCCGAGTTGGGTTACGTCTTGGCCAGTGCGGGCGGTACGGTGTGGCTAGGGCGGGCGATCGCGGATGGTTTGTTACGCATTCATCTACCCAGCGCTACGCCCGATCAAGTCGTGCGGCTCATGGCGATCGACCAGGCCGTGGCAACCATTCGCGATCGAGATCCAGAACTCTACACCCAGATCACAACCCCCCTCCGGCCAACGATCCTGACGACCTTCGTGGCGATCGCCAAACTCACCGCGATCGTCTCCCAGGATCGGGAACGGGCGGAACAGGAACTGAAAGCGCTGAAATTTTCTAAGCTGGAATGGCGATCGGTGTTGGATTTGCAAGCAGCCCTAGACCGAATGCCGGACACGGTGACGGTGCAATCGCGATCGGTACGGGATTTATTTTTCTGGTTTAAGGGGTTGGGCGAGACCTTCCCCGCCTGGTGCGTGGCGGCAGTGGCAGCGGGGATTGAATGGGAGGTGATCGCAGGTTTGCTGGCGATGTATCGCACCCCCGGACATCCGATCGCCCATCCCCTGCCGTTTGTGGATGGTAAAACCCTCGTTGCGGCTTTGGATTTGCCGCGTGGGCCGATCGTCGGGGAACTGCTGACGGAACTGGCGATCGCTCGAGCGGAGGGCAAGGTGAGCACCGAGGCCGAGGCGATCGGTCTCGCACCGGAATTCCTCCCCGCCGCCTCTCACCTCGATCGGTCAACACGACCCCTTGATACCAAGCGCTAGGCCGTCTTGTCTGGCAAATTGCGCGGCGGTGGATAAACCCCCTGATAAAACCGTCGCTCAAATCGTCCGATCGCCCAGAACACAGCCCCGATCACCAGCGTCCCGATCGCATAGCCGATCGCCACCCCCAAGGAGCAATCCACGGCAGAAATCACGGGAATTCCCGCCAAGAGCAGCAGCCCGATCGCACCCAGCACACGACGCACAGCCTGAAACCGCTTCAGCGCGGCGCTACAACTGGCGCAATGCTGGGTGTGCGAATGGTAGCGATCGAGGAGTTGATCACGGGTTTGAGCCGGGGGGAGTGGCTGACCGGGGAACGGGTCGCCAAATTCGGCCAGCCATTTTTGATAGGTCAGAACAAAGCGATCGGCGTTGGTCGGCAGATAACAGGCTTGGGCATAGGCAAGGCCAGAGGTTTGAGTCGAGGTTTGAGCAGAGGTGAGTGGCCGCGAGAGCGTATCCAGGTAGCGCTCTTGCCAATGGAGAAAGATTTGATCATCCTCGAGAACACCGTTTTGCCCCACATGGGAATACCAACGAGGTGTGAGCGAGATCGCGAAACGTGGCAATTTCGAGGCGAATTTAAACGGAAAGCGAGCGAAGAGGCGGCATTCTCCCTTACGAATCGGTGTTGCATACACCACTGTTAACGTCCGCCCAAATTGCTTGGAGGTGAGGTCATGCCACATCAAACCCGGTGCGATAAACGTTGTGTCCTGTCGCCCCAGGGTTCCCCGCCGGGGGCCTTCGGCCCAGGTTCCTGTAAATCCTTGACGATCGAAGGACGTTAATTCCAGATCCACCGTTGAGGTATTTTTACGGTTGCCGACGGTTTTGTGATGGGTGTAGGGAATGTGGCTCGCATCCAGGACGTTTTCCAGCAGGGTGGTGGCATCGTAGGGCAGATCGCGAAAGGTGTTGAGGCAGACCCAATCGTCGGCATCTTCCTCGATGATTGGCACGATCGGCACCGCTGCCTGATTCGCGTTCTCGCGCGACCCAGCATAGACGAACAGCAACCCCTGACGGACGGTTGTAGCAAAGGCTGTGGTGCAGGCACGGGGCGAGGCCAGGGCGTTGCTCTCTGGCGGCATCTGTGGCAACCGATCGCAGTGACCGTCACCGTTAAACGCCCAACCATGGTACGGACATTCGAGCAGTCCATCCTCCGCAATGCGACCCTCGGACAACGGTGCGAGCCGGTGGGGACACCGATCGGCAAAGGCTCGCCACTGTCCGCCATCCCACCAAATCACCAAATCCTGATCGAGGAGGGTGAAACGCTGGGGTTTGGTGCGATCGAGATCGTCGAGGTAAAACACCGGATACCAAGCTTCACGCCAGTTAAACGTAGCCGGGTCCTCGCCCCCGATCGTGGCGAATGCGTCAGAAGTCAAAAGGTCAGAAACCGTCATGGGGATCGCCAGAAAACGTTATCGCGATTGAGGGAGGCTTGGGGAACGATCGCCGGTTTACCAGGGTCAGGTCAGATCCGATCCGCGAGTCCCAACGATTGCCCTCGATCGCTTGATAAATCTTAACGAAATTACCCCAAGGCCGGACGCTTTTCGGGCGTCAGTCCCATCGGAATTGTAGGGGCGTTATGGCAATGCGCCCCCGGTATCACCAGGTCTCTAGTGGGTCAGTTCTTCAGTCCTAGGAGTTTAGTCGTCGTCGCCTTCAGCCAGATTCAAGCGAATGGAGGGATTATCGATTGGCATTGACGCGGATCTGCGCTTCCCAGTTGGTGATTTGCAGTTGGGCGGCGGGCAATGTCGATCGCGGTTAAGAGGTCGGTATTGGCGCGTTCAGTGGCGATACTGAGCAGCGATCGGCTCCACAACTCGATCGCGCGGGCTCCCTCCTCTGCGAGATAACTGCCGCTGGAAATTCCGGAGGCCGTCCGAATGGCAGCATCGAAACCTTCCGCCGTACCGTAGGATGCAAGCTCGTAGGCTTCATCGAGCTCTTCGCGATCGAGAGTTTGCCCGATCCAATCACCGATCGCCGCCTGCGCTTCATCGTAGAGCAGGCTATCGTAGGTAATTTCCTGAGCCGCTGCGATTGCCGCATCGATATTGCCCGAGTCCGCTAAACCTCGCGCCCGCGCTAAGGTCGGTGTATCCCCCTGACGGGCGATCGATCCTTGCCACTGCACAATCTGACGCTGAGCCTCGTCGTAGAGCGGGCGTGTGGCTTGGATCTGGCTAGCGGTGGCGATCGCCGCTTCTAACTCACCCTGATTGGCGAGTTCCCGCGCCCGTGCCAAGATGGGCCGGTCTTGCTCGGTATCGAGCTGCACACTCCAGCGATCAATTTCACTTTCGGCTCGTTCCCACAGGGCATTATTCGTAGGAATTTCCCGCGCCGTGGCGATCGCCAGCCGTAGATCCTCCGTCTGACCCGAGCTTGCCAAGGTTCGCGCCCGCTCCAGAATCGCCACCTGTCCTAAGCCATCTTGCCAACGGGCGATCCAGTCTTGGGCCTCACCATAAATCGGACTATTAAACTCAATGGCGCGAGCTTGGGCGATCGCCGCTTCGAGGTTCGTCGCCGTCGGTCGTCGTGCCGTGTATCGCGCCCGTGCCAGGACGACAAAATCATTGGCCTTGGGTTTCAGCCCCGTCACGCTCGGAACTTTGCGAGCTGTGGCGATCGCACCGGGAAGATCATCGGCTTCGAGCTGACGATCGGCAATATCAATCAACTGCTGACCAAACTGTCGTAACAAGGTTTGCGCCCGAAGCCGCAAGGGGCTCGCTAGACCGATTTCCTGAACCAGCTTAATCGCCTCCAGCACACTATCCACATCATCCCGTGCGGCAATTCCTCGGGCACGTTCCACCTTTGAGCTATCCTGACGCCCCAACTGAATCGCCTTGGCGTACTCCTGATAGCGTGTGGTTTCCCAGTAACGATTACCAATGCCTAACAGACGGGTAACCTGCTGAAAGGCGGGACCCCAGTACAGCCGATCCAATTCCCGCTCGATCGCGGCTGCGATCTTCGTCGCCTCATCCCAGATTCCTTGCCAGCCTTTGACCCGATCGGCAATCACGATCGCGAGACGATTCCGAATTGCATCGGGCATCGCTGACAACGGGATGCGCTCTGCCGTCGCCACCGCCTGCTCTAGATCCCCCGCCTGAAAATCGGTTTCTGCTAAATCAAGGATCGCCTCCGCCCACAGTTCGAGTTGCCGATCCACCTCTGGGCGTAACGCATGATCTGCGGGCAATTCATCCACCAGATCGATCGCCTCTAGCAAACTTTCGACCGTATTGCGATCGGCATAGGTTCGCGCACAGTACAGCCGCCGAGCCGCTGTCGTTGTCGGCAAAAAGAGTGTGCGACAGTTGGCCTCATCGGGCAACTTAAACAGCATCGCTGCTGCCACCAGCCCCGACCCGACGATCGTCAGCCCCAGGAGCAAACCCAACAGCACCGCCCGCGATAGGGGAATCTGACGTGGTTTCGCCGCACGCGTCTGATGCCGCTGTTGACGCTGACGGCGGCGACGGTCACTGCGCCGCAACGACAGCGAAGGACGTTCAGACATCGCGACCGGATTACGATCGCTCGGATTAGGTTTAGGGTCGAGATCGCTCATAACGTGCCGTTGCGCGTGCCGTTCCAACGAAAAAAACGCAGGGATTGCTAGGGGCTGTGCTTAGTTAACCTTAAAATGTTGACCCAGCATAGGTTTCAGCCTCTAGTTTTGGTTTTGGGTCGGGCGCTCAACTGCTGATCCCACAAGAGATCGGGTGTTAACTGAGCACGCGCCCTAGCAAGAACTCGATCGTTAAGCCGATATCTTACCGCTCCGTGTCGTCAATGGTAGCCCAGAGCCACAGCACGTTTATGTATAGACGATGAATAATCCGCCCAATGATCCCGACCCGTTCCGTTCCAATCACAATGCCAGTGCGGAGGCATCGGCAGCCGCACACGTTTGATTACGACCGCCTGCTTTGGCACGATACAACATCTGATCCACCTTGGTGAGTGCTGCTGTGGGAGTACTGCCCAGGGCTGGAACCGTACAAATCAGACCGATCGATAGCGTCACCACGGAGCCCGCAAACGACGCAGAATGGGGGATAGCCGCCTGGGCTAGCCGTTCTTGAATCGTATCCGCAATCTGATGCGCACCGGCGATCGGTGTATTCGGCATAATCACGGCAAATTCCTCCCCACCGTAGCGAGCGACCACATCCGTAGACCGTCGCACACTCTGAGCCAAAATCTGCGCCACACTTTCCAAGCAATGATCCCCCATTAGGTGACCATAGGTGTCGTTGTAGGTTTTGAAGCAATCCACATCACACAACATCAGCGAAAACGGTAGACGATCGCGCACAGCACGACGCCACTCGCGATCGAGCACTTCATCAAAATACCGACGATTCGCCAACCCCGTCAGACCGTCACTCGTCGCCAAACGCATCAGCTCACGATTGGCTTCCTCAAGCTGGAGGGTCAAGGCCCGTTCCCGCTCGATTTTGGCCTGAAGTTGGATCATCCCCCAATAGGCTTGCAACAACCGGCGAACCCGTTGACACAAAACCGGCCAGTGAATGGGTTTTGTGACGTAATCCGTTGCACCGGCTTCAAATGCACGATCCACCGATTCCGGATCGTCCAGCACCGTAATAATCAAAACCGGTACATCCTGAGCTTCCGGGAGCTGACGCAAGCGTTGGCAACAGGAAAACCCATCCATTCCTGGCATCACGGCATCGAGCAGCACCATTTGCGGTCGATACTGCATAAATTCAGCCAAGCACTGTTCACCATCCTTGGCCTCTAGGACTGTATATCCCTCCTCCTCCATCGCCAGCTTCAGTACTAGCCGCATGGCTCGATCGTCGTCCACAATTAAAATGCTTGAAGCCTTGAGATTAAACATAACCAGTCCCTGGCAAGACACGATGCGTCAGACATGTCCAGGATGTCTCACTACTTGTCATACAGCGAGACCCCAGTATTAACCGCACAATAACCGCACAAGTTGTATTTTTGTGGCCGCCCTTACCTCAGGACGACAGTGAGTCAGGTCATTAACCAATGGGATGCAGTTGAAGCAGGAATAATTTGGGTCATTCCCTGAACTAAATAATGAGAATAAAATGAGCTAAATTTTCTGAATTCTCTTTCTGAATTCTCAACGTCAAAGCGCATGGTTTTCACGCCTAGTTTTTCAGTCATGCAAGCATAATCGGATCGCTCTAGTCGGTTTATTCAGTACAAGAATTAGCGATCGCACACGGTTATAATTTAGATTCAGGGAAATCAGAATAGCACAAGACTTTAGTAACGATACTAGACCTATTGAAACATTAAAAATAATGAGTCAAAAAAATTCAAAAAGCAGTTCAAGTATTGAATTTGGATCGAATTTCCCCAAACGATACACAACAAAAACCAGATCTTAATCAAGACCTGGTTTGAAGATGACCGAGGATGAACCCAACGGTGTGTCAACCCTACAGGCGAATCAAGGGATCGCTCACTCATCCCCTAAATCATTGTCATACACGTTGGTGAGGGGACGATAGGTGTAGGGGTGATGATGCCGGGGATTTTTCTGAATTTCCGCTTTAATCTGTTCCAGGTCGATGTATCGATCGGCGACATTGATCAAACTATCACTCGTCATCGATCGTAAACTCACCACCTCAACACGAACGCCCCGATAACTGACCGCGTCCACCGCATAGGCAAGATCACCATCGCCACTCACCAGCACGGCGGTATCGTACGCACCCACCAGTGCCATCATATCGACCGCAATTTCCACATCTAAGTTGGCCTTCTTCGACCCGTCTGGCAACTGGACCAGATCTTTTGCAATAACCCGATAACCATTGCGGCGCATCCACAGCAGAAAACCCTGCTGTTTTTCGTTGGTTCGATCGACACCCGTATAGAAAAACGATCGTAACAAGCGAGACCCCGCCGTCAAACGACAGAGTAACTTTGTATAGTCGATTTCCATGCCAAGCTGCATCGCGGCATAAAAGAGATTCGAGCCGTCGATAAAGATCGCGACACGACCGCGATTTTCCAGCACCTGCTCCGGCGTGAAGATCGCATCATGCTCGAAGTCATGCATCATTGTTTATTCTCGTTTTTATATTAAAGAGGCGTTTTAACTGTGCGCGAGGGATCGGCACAGCGGGCCGCAGGATCTAAATGAATTAGCTTTTGAAGCTATAAGTTTTGGCAGCTCCGCAGATATTAAGGCGAAGATCAATCAATCGTGTCCTCATCCGATCACTTGAATCGATGAGTCCATTGAGAGCACCATGCAAAGCCACCGTTTTTTTATGCTGATCATTATAGGTTTGAATTGAATATTTAGCGCAGGGCTCCATTCCTATCCTTGGCATACGTAAAGACTGAAAAACAAAAACTTCATTTTTCTTAAATATTTCGCGACTTGCAGTAAGTCTTACGGTGCGATGAATCGTTCTGTGCTGACCGATTTATCAAGTCGTCTGAGGTGAGTTTTCGATGATCACAATCTGAGGGTGTCTAGCGAGGGTGAGTGACCTATCCTGAAAAGAATGAACTTTGTAAACTATCAAGGTCGTTACAGAAATCGATTCAACCGTATCAGAATTATCACAATTTCGCCTATACATGTCGATCGAAGAAAATCTCAAATGACCGTTACATAGTATCGATTAGACTGCTTTTTTATTCATATTTTTTCTAGATCTGAATTAGCGAACCTCACAAAGTCAAAGTTAATCAAGCTATTTTTTGCTGCATGACACACGACAGTATCACATGAACACACTGTAAGTCATGAGTCTCAGTGTCAAACTTGCGGAGATTAAATCTTACCCAAAGATCTGTTTTGCCTATAGAAAAGATAGGGTAAACAAATAAGAGTTAACAAAGATCGAGAGCCCTAGAAAAGAGGCTTAAGCAGCATTGTGCGGCTATCAATTTTAGGATTTGCCAACGACTGGAGGGGCGGTTAACGATCGTCTAGCAATCCTAAATCTTCCTTCCCGTCTGACAGATCACTTTCCTGTTGATTTCGGCGCTATCGTTGTAACTTCTGTTGGCGATCGGCTTACTTCCAATCCAGTTTAAAAATCAAGTGTACGGAACTGATCCCAACTCACCCCACCAAGCAGGAATTCCCGATAATGACGGATTATTGTTGAAAGGTAGGTTGGTGCAAGAAACGATCAACGAAAACCATCGCTGTCATTGCGCGACTCAAGTAAGGGGATTTGGGATGAGACAAAGCCAACAAAAAAGCATGACTAAATTCTTCAGGTCTAGTCATGCGGTTTGAATGTAAATTGAGAGGGGGTTAATTCAGAGAGTTTCTATGCTTTGCTGATTTCAATACGACGGAAAATAGGTGCGGCTTGACCTAATTTTTGCTTAGCTTGTAAACAGCCCCAATGAGAGTGTTGATCAAAGGTGAAGGATTTGAGGGTTTCGGGTTGGTTGAAATCCACGTCAAAACCAATTTGTGTGTAAATCGCTGTACTTAGCGTGGGAATAATCGGTGATAGAAGGTATGCCGCCAGACGCACCGATTCGAGGATGGTATACAAAACACGGCCAACTTCGACCTGTTCACCCTGCTTGAATAACGTCCAGGGAGCCCGATCGTCGATGAATTTATTGCAATCTCGGATTAGGCTGAGGGTGTGTTGACAGGCGGTGTGAAATTCCAAGGCTTGATACGCACGATCGACGTGTTCACTGAGAGCTTCACCGCTTGTTTTCAGGGTGTAGCTCGCATCCAGATCGGCTGGGTTTACCTCTGGAACATATCCCTCACAATATTTATCAATCATCTTCAGTGTGCGGTTAAGCAGATTGCCGAGATCATTGGCTAGATCAGCATTAACAATATTGATAAACCGCTCTTCGTTGTAGTCGCCATCACGCCCGAATTCGATTTCTTTGAGGAAGTAGTAGCGTACGGCGTCAGCACCAAACTGATCGATCAGGTCGTGGGGGTTGATGGTGTTGCCGATCGTTTTGCTAATCTTTGTCCCATCTTTCGTCAGGAAGCCGTGGCCAAAGACACGACCCGGCAAGGGCAGATTGGCAGACAGCAGCATGGCAGGCCAATAGACGGCATGAAAACGAAGAATGTCTTTGCCGATGAGGTGCAGATCGATCGGCCACCAATGACGGAGGGCATTATCAAGAGTGGGCTCATCGTCGGGTTCAAGCAGAGCCGTGATGTAGCCGAGGAGGGCATCGAACCAGACGTATAGGGTATGGGTGGGATCATTGGGGACAGGAATGCCCCAGTCGAGTTGGACGCGGGAAATCGAAAAGTCCTGCAAGCCCTGGGTGACAAAGTTTATGACTTCGTTACGACGGCTTGCGGGCTGGATAAAGTCGGGGTTTTGTTCAAACAGGGTTTCGAGCTGGGTTTGATACTTCGAGAGACGGAAAAAGTAGTTGGCCTCGTCGCGCCATTCGGCTTGTTTGTTGGGGTGCATCGGACAGTGCCGATCGTCGAGGAGGTCGCGTTCTTCTTTAAACTCTTCGCAGGCGACGCAGTACCAGCCGGTTTGCTGCCCCAGATAGATATCACCGTTGTTCCACACCCGTGCGAAAAAATCTTTGACGATCGCGGTGTGGCGCGGGTCGGTGGTGCGGCTGTAGCGATCGTAGTGAATGTTGAGCTTGTGCCAGAGCGCGTCAAATTCGCCAGAAATTTCGTCACAGAGCTCCTGGGGATCGCGGTTTTGCTCCTCGGCAGTGCGCTGAATTTTTTGCCCGTGTTCGTCTGTGCCTGTGATCGATAGGACATCTAACCCCTTGAGGCGTTGGTAACGGGCGAGGGTGTCGGCGGCGATCGTCGTGTAGGCGCTACCAATATGGGGGCGGGCATTGACGTAGTACAGCGGGGTGGTTAGCGCAAAACGGGGGCGATCGGAACGGCTCATGGGTTTACAACAGGGGGTCAGGCCAGAAAAAAATAGGGACAGGTTTTATTGCGGTTCGCTTGGCGTATCAGCAGACGATCGTGAATTAAACCACGATCACGACTCCGAGCGGAGGGTCATACCGTCCGAGCTCATGACCCGTCCAGCTTTTAACTCGGATCAGTCGCGAATTCAATCGTCTGTCAGTTTAGCCCAGCATTCAAGTCTGAACGGCACGCACATCAAGAACGTTAAACCCGATCGTGAGCCGAATCAACGTTTAGCTATCAAGCTTAAATATCAACCCACTCTCCACTCCAACCCCAACCCCATCTCAACCTCAACGCAAAGAAGCGGCGATCTTTGCACGATCGCCGCTTCTCTGAAAACTAGATCTCTGGGTATTTTGGGATTAGGCATTCTTCCATGACCGGATCGCCCCCGATACCCACCCTTCAAACGTGGCTAAAACCTATGCTATGCAAGATAAAAAACTACGAAATGCTCAGGGGCGCAACGGGTACGTCATCCCAGGATTTGACAGTGCGTAGACGAGCGACCCAACCTTCCGCCCGCTGTTGCGAATCGAGATTGTTGGAAAATGATTCGTGGCAGGCTCGTGCTTTCGTTTCATCGCTACAGGCGATACAGGCATGAACCATCCCCGAAGGGTCGAGCTGTTCGTTAACCCAGATTGTTGCATTGATTGTCATAGTCGCATCTCCCCATAATTTCAGGTGATGAGTGTCGGATGATGCTTCGGCGCCGATGCTGCTCAGTGCAGCCTCCGCACGATCGAAGTCGTCGGAACTAGACCAAACGCGGCCTCAGTTTCCACTCAGCCTGTCAGCCAACAGGTGTGGTATTCATTGTGTTCGATTTATGAACGGGCGGCAAATGCCATGCGATAAATTTAAAAATCTACGTTTTTCGTCATACCAAACGAATTGAGCTGGATCGCCGAGAGAGGGCCGACCAAGATTG
>RDYZ01000403.1 GCA_004293855.1 Oscillatoriales cyanobacterium
AGAACCGACCCAAGAACCAACCAGCCCCGCTGGTACACCACCGGACTCGCAGGCGATCGCGACAGCACCGGTGACAACCTCCGCGATCGCGGCGGAGGCTCAACCCGCGCCGGAATCTTCCACCAGTGCGACCAGCTCGGAGGTCTCCGGTTCACGAGAGTCCTGATGTTCGTCAGGCTAGGACGTTGATTTGCCTTCGCGCAAGTCCGGGCTACGGTGTATCAGAGCAAACGCATACGTATCTGGATCGATCGTGTGTCGATGGATCGTCGGGCGCAGAACCCTGCGTCCCTACAAACATCAACGATTTGAGTGAGGATTTTCGATGATCAATCCATTCGTATCGGGAGTATGCGTTTGACCTGTACGGTGTATCCAGAGCTGCTCGAAGGGAATTGAGGGTGAGGGTTCACCCCCTGGCGCACGGAGCCGCACCGTGTGTGTGCCGTTTATTCGTAGTGCTCCGAGGCGACAATCATCGAGCCAATACCGCTATCGGTCAGAATTTCCAGCAGCAGTGCATGGGGTAAACGACCATCGAGAATGTGCGCGGCGCGGACACCCTGGGCCAGCGATCGAATACAGCAGGTGACCTTAGGAATCATGCCGCCCCCAACGGTTCCATCCGCGATTAAATTGCGTGCGGTGGTGAGGTCAAGTTTGTAGATCAGGGTTGACGGATCGTGATAATCCTGCAAAATTCCCGGTGTATCGGTGAGCAAAATGAGCTTTTCTGCACCCATTGCGGCGGCGATTTCACCCGCAACGGTGTCGGCATTAATGTTATACGCCTGACCGGTTTCATCAGCGGCGACACTCGACACCACCGGCACATAGCCGCGCTCCACCAGGGCTTCGAGCAAGTCCGTATTCACGGCTGCCACTTCGCCCACAAACCCAATCCCTTCATTGCCTTGGGGGCGTGCTGTAATCAGGTTGCCATCTTTGCCGCAGAGCCCAACGGCAGATCCCCCCGCTTGGTCAATCAGTGAGACCAGCTCTTTATTCACCCGACCGACGAGCACCATTTCAACAACGTCCATCGTTTCGGCGTCCGTCACCCGCAGACCGTCTTTAAACTGCGGTTCGATGTTGAGTTTGCCGAGCCAGGTGTTGATCTCGGGGCCACCACCATGCACCACGATCGGACGTAAACCCACACAGGACAGAAAGACGATATCGCGCACCACCTTATCCTTGAGGCTGCTGTCTTTCATGGCTGCACCGCCGTATTTCACCACAACGGTACGACCGGCGAAACGTTGGATGTACGGGAGGGCTTCACTGAGGATACGAACGCGATCGGCATCGGTCGCGGACTGGATGTGGGGATTTGGCGCGGTAGGCATGGGAAATGATGAGTCCGTATAGGATGTGGCTTGTGGCTGTGGTCGAACTGCGATTGAGTATATCGAAATCCTGGATCGTTCCTGGTGGACAACTGCGCGATCGCTGGGTTGTGTCAAGCTGTGATGACACGCAGCATTTGGTTGCCACCGATCTGAAATTCGTAGGGGACTGGATCGATCGAAGTGTGATAACCGCGATCGTTCAGGGCTTGGAGCACGGGGGCGAGGTGCGGTGAGGTGGCGTTTGTGAAATTTTCCAGCAGCGGAAAGATCCGCACTTCGGGGGCGACGCGCAACATTTCGAGGATGGCGGCGATGTGAAAGCGGGTATCGAATTGTTCGGAGTAGGTGAACAAAAGGTGGGCGCTGAGGGCAAGCTCAAAGTGGCGATCGGGGTAGTTCAAATCAGGCAAAGCCTCGCTACGGTAGCGACCTGCATTGAGACCAAGGGGAAAGTCGGCCAGAAACTGTGCCATCGCGGCCCGTCGCTTTTGTCCCAGTTCTTCCGGTGTTTTGACCGTCGTCCAAACAAACGTTTCGCGGGTGCGGTGGAGCGTCTCGATGATGATGGGGTAGGTTTCATCGATGCGCTGTTGGATTTGCTCACGGCTGAATTGGTAAACGGGATCGCAGGAAATGACGCGGCCTCCCTGTGCCGTGAGTTCTGCGTTAAAGCTCGATGGCCCCGAGGCGCAATCGATGATCGATCGTTGGAGATCGGTGTCGCTGAGGGCGAACATGTCGCGGTAGTCGGCGAGCGATCGCCCCCAGGGGACGACGCGATCGAGTTGAAGTGTCATGGGCAAGGATAGATGAAAGACGGAATCACCCCGATGAATTGCGCTGCTTTGCGTCAGTTCTGACGATCCCGCAGGCACTAGCGGGTTTGATCGAATGGGGTTGCCGATCGGATTCCCGTTTGAATCGCGCCGATCAAGTTACACCGGGAGCATCCCGTTTATGCAAATTGCCCCTCATCCCCCAGCCCCTTCTCCCAAACAAGGGAGAAGGGGAGACCGATTCAAAGTCCCTCTCCCAAGTTGGGCTACGGTGTTTACACATCTCTCAAAATCTATCAGAGAAAGGAAAGCAGCCCTTCTTGGAGCCAAGAGACCACGGAAAATTGAGGCTGAAATCCT
>RDYZ01000404.1 GCA_004293855.1 Oscillatoriales cyanobacterium
GATGCTGTCTTTGAGTAGGGAGCCTTTGGGCAGAGCGATCGTGAGCATGATGATTGGCCGCGTGCAGATTAGCGCGGTGGAACAGTGGAATAATGACGTTAAAGCCAGCGAGAGGTCGGTTTTGAGTCGATCGCGAATCGGTTACAAATCGATCGTGAGTCGGCGGCCAGCGACGCCCACCGCACTGTTCCGACCTCGTGGCTCGATAAGCCTCAAGTGCGACAACAGCATACGACAAACGACAGACCGAAACACCTACCGACCAGCATGAGTTAACTTGAGCGTAGGCTGATGCTCTTCTCCCTCAATCACCCATGCTAGGACTGGTTCGCCCGCTGCTTGCGCGGGTCTCGCGCCGCACACCGCTGGGCTTTAAACAGCTCACTCACGATAAATTGCGGCTACTGGTTGCCCTCTCCGGCATTGCTTTTGCCGATGTGTTGATGTTTATGCAACTGGGCTTTCAAAAAGCCCTGTTTGATAGCAATACTCGCCTCCACCGCAGCCTAGATGCCGATATTGTGCTGCTCAATCCCCAAACCCAAAACCTGATTTCGCTGGTCGATTTTCCCCGGCGTCGCATTTACCAAGCCCTCGATGTTCCCGGTGTAGCCGCAGCCGACGCCATTTACGGTGCAATTACCACCTGGAAAAATCCAGAAACCCGCGACGATAAAGCCCTCATCGTCTTTGGCATTGACCCCGATCGCGACCTATTTGCGATCGACGGCATTCGCCGGGAAAAATATCGCTTAAAAGTGCCAGGAAGTGCCTTATTCGATCGGCAGGCAAAAGGGCAGTACGGCCAGACAATCGCCGCGATCGATGCCGGTCAGGTGGTGGCGACGGAGGTGAACGATCGCACAATTCAGGTGGTGGGTTTGTTCGAGGTCGGGGCGTCGTTCGCGGCGGATGGCTCGCTGGTCATGAGTCAACGAACGTTTTTGGAAAGTTTCCCGCGTCATAAACCGGGCAGCATCGGCCTAGGGGCGATCCACGTCGAGCCGGGAGCCGATCCGGCCTTCGTTGCTGCTCAACTCAATCAACACTTACCCGAAGATACGATCGCCCTCACCCGAGCAGGGTTCATCGCCTTTGAGGAACAATACTGGGCGGAAAACACCGCGATCGGTTTTGTATTTCGCCTCGGAACGATTATGGGCTTCATCGTCGGCATGGTGATCGTCTATCAGGTGTTGGCGACGGATGTGAACGACCATTTGCCGGAGTATGCCACGTTTAAGGCGATGGGCTACACTGATCGCTATTTGCTCGGGGTGGTGTTTGAGGAGGCGCTGATTTTGGCCTGTATTGGCTTTATTCCGGGGGTGGTGTTTTCGTCCTGGATGTATGCCATGACCAAGGCAGCGACAAATTTACCGATCGCGATGACCCTGTTACGGGCGGTGCAGGTGTTAATTTTGACGCTGATTATGTGTTGTGTGTCGGGGGCGATCGCGACGCAACGGCTGCGATCGGCTGACCCCGCCGACATTTTCTAGGTTCTGTGTTGTTTGGGTCAGGTTGATCCGGGCTTTAATCCTGCTGGTGGGCAAACTGGTAAGCGCCGATCGCAGCTAGCACGATCGCGATGCCAGACAAGGCCGGAATCACAAACCAGGGAAAGGCCGACAGCGGTTGATAGGCCGCCGCCCGCAAACCAATACTGGTGTAGGTGAGCGGCAGGGAATAGACGATCGCCTTCAGTGCCACCGGCAACGTCGCCGGATCAAAAAAGGTCGCCCCGAGAAACGACATCGGCACAATCAAAAAGTTGTTGATTAGCCCAACGCTTTCGATCGATTTCACATTCAAACCGGCGATCGTGCCCAAACTCGCAAACACCGCACTATTTAACACCAACACCGTTAAAAACAACGGATTGAGAAAACACCAGGCGCGGGTCACATCCCCCGAGGTGAACACCACAAACAACACCGCCACCGCAATCACCGAAAACGCCGTCAGCAAACCCCGCACAATCCCGGCGCTCGCTTTGCCGATGTGCAATGCCAGCGGATGCACCGGCATCAGCAACATTTCCTCAAACGTCTTGGTGTAGAGCCGATCGCCACAGATCGAAAACGTCGTCCCCACAAAGCTAATCGCCATCGACGACAGCGCCACCATCCCCGGCAAAATGAATTCGAGATAGCTGTTATATTCCCCCCCGATCGCCGTCCCCGGACGAATCGAGCTACCCAAGCCGAGACCAAACGCGACGATATAAATCAGCGGGGAGACCAGACCCGACGCCACCACCTGGGTCACCCGCACCCGCAAATCCAGCCACTCACCCCACAACACCGTCAGGCTATCTTCGAGGATCGTGCTGAGGGGGGAGGTGGGTGGTGCTTGGGGCGATCGGGGTTCGGGTTTGGCGGTGGGTTGGGGTGTTTCTAGTAGCATCGGTGGGTGGCGGTTGTGGCGATGGGTGACGTTGCGTATTGTAACGAGTTGCGTCGGCGTTTCCTAATCACTG
>RDYZ01000405.1 GCA_004293855.1 Oscillatoriales cyanobacterium
GCAGTACCGAGGACACCTCAACAACGATGAGCGGCAGTATACTTTTGTACTCCAACACAGCGAACTCGGCCGAGTCGAGGGCGAAGGTTGGATTGCTCCCCAGTCGATCGTCCAACGTTACTGGGTACTCGGAGATGAACGCCAGCGGCGGACGGGTTTTGATACCCTCCACCGCGTTGATGAAAATCGCTACTACCAATCTAGTGGCATCATGTCTGGTCATTACTTGACGAGTACGATGGAGGCAACTCTGGAACGTCAGTCGGAATAACTCTTTTTAGCTACCTCGCGGGAAGCCCCGCGCTCTATCTGAAAGATGAGCGTCGGGATGAGAGCAGGGCTGTTGACGACGCTCCCTGAACGAATTGGGCGTTGCCCAACAGAGAAGGGAGATGGAGGAAACAGCCAGTTAACCTCCTGGATTGTTCAAAACCTTGAAATGCTCTCATAGACTTGTTTTCATGCTATATTGTTAATCGTCGTTGACCCGCCCGACTGCTCGAAAAGACAGGCTAGAGTAGCGGTCAAACGCTTGCCACAGCAAGACCAGAGATCGGGGAAGAAATACGCCTAGCTGGTTGGCAATTGCCATAAATCCACGGTGTGTTGTGCGAGTAAAACTTAAACTCCTTGGGGTGCAGGGAGTCTGCCCGGTCACTATCACGGGATAGTGAAAGAGTCAGTAGCAATGTGTTGATTGATTCAAGCATTGACTAAAACCTCGCGATCGCGGTGTAAGACTAAGACCAACACTATCTTCGGATAGTAGAGGCAACGGCGGATGAAACGGGAAGCCCGCACTGTATGCATAGCATGAGTGTGGGGTACGTCACAGTTACAAGTTGCGTGCTCTAGAACTTGAGTAGAAAATTAAAGGTTTTGCTTGTCGGAGATCGCCTTTTGATGTCCGACTTGCTCAATTCTTGCTCAAAGCCATCCGCTGCAACTTGAGAGGGCTAGCAGTGCAAATCTAACTTTACAGGAGATTAAAAGCTTTATTGATACTCCCCACCGATGAATCGGGGGGATTCTTGATTAAGACCACAAAGGGACTTTCAAAGGCGTTAACAAAGCACCTCTACTGACTTCCTTGAGACTTATCCCCAAAGTTGCCGCTACTTTTCGACCGATATTCGCTGCACCATTGCAATCTGCATTAATCAAAAAACCTTCAAGAGTACGATACAATCCACGCTTAACTCGCTTACCGCTTGGTTGCCACCCACGAAAGTTTTTCGCAGAATTTAGGTAGCACGTCAAGGTCTACAAATGAAGCCTTGGAAGTATACGACTCTTCCGTTTCTACAAATTTAATCCCATATTTTTCGCACAGTTGAGCAATTCTATTCTTGAGTCTGCCAGTCGGAATTTGCACAAAATTCTGATTTGTTTTAGACCCAAGATTAATAGCATTCTTCATGCCAGTATTCCACCCAAATATCACAGTACCAAGATTGTTGGCCAAACAATGATTAATTACTTTGCGAGCTGCTTTGTTGACAGCATCCCGCATTGTTCGATTGCGATTTTCTGTTAATTGCTCAAGTCGTTTTGACCAATAGCCATTGGCTTTTCCTGACATCAAAAATGCAACACGCTTGTTATACCCTTGATTGATTGATTTCAGATGCAACCCATCAACGATAAAGCTAGTTCCAACATTGCTAACACAGGTTAGCCAGTTGTTCATTCCGTGGTCTATCATCAAAACTTTAGATGGATCTACATCTGCTTGGACATCCTCCGTTTTGTAGATTAATTCCAAGTAAAAGCAGCCGTTTCTAGGTAGGATTCGATATTCTCGAATTGCCTTGTGGTTTAAGTTTGTAGGCATTGGCAGATAAAAAGCATCTAGTCCAAACCAAGCTTTAACTTTTGTACCTAGCGGGAATCTCATTCTTCCCATCTTTTAGCTTCACGGAGCGCCATGTATACGTCACTAAAGCTAGACCACCTTGTCGATAATTAGGCAGCCTTGGTCTTTGAGTTACTGTCCCTTCTTTAATGCCTTTTAATAGTCCAATATATGACTTGAAAGACTCGGCAACAGTAGTTAAAATCTGTTGCGCGGTATCCGAATAAAAGGCTTTATAGTGCAAATTGCGGTTTTCCGTACCTAGGACTTTATGTAAATCTGCTCTCCCCGGTATTTTACCTGTTTTAAAGTACATTTGACGAGCATAATAGATTCCGCAATTAGTCAGTTTTGATGATTCACTACAAAGGAATTCTAGGATTGCTTTTAAGTCATTGTTGGGACTAATTAGATTTTGTTGGCATCCAAACATTTTTATATCCTCCTAACTATTAGATTAGCATGATCATCTTATTTAAGCTTCGATTCTGCCAAGAAAAACCATTTTTTAGGCGACTATAAAAACTGTAGTTTAGACTAACTAAAGATGAGAACGGTGGCCCAAGAAGAACTAGAGCCACCGTTAAGGAGAGAATGAGGGTGAAAAATAAAAACCTATCCA
>RDYZ01000044.1 GCA_004293855.1 Oscillatoriales cyanobacterium
GACCATCCCGACAAATTGAACACGCTAAACTAACACCATCCCGATCGCACGAGGCAATGGCAATGGTTCAAGCACCCGCTAGATCCATCTCACTCGACGAATTTCTCAAACAACCCGAAACACAACCCGCCAGCGAATACATCAACGGAACAATCACCCACAAGCCAATACCCCAGGGAAAGCACAGCTCAATTCAAACCGAGCTAGCGTCATTGCTAAATCTGAGCCTACGACGAAACAAAATTGCCCGCGCCTTTTCGGAGCTGCGCTGCACCTTCGACGATCGCTCCATCATCCCCGATATTTCCGTCTTCTCCTGGTCGCGGATCGTGCGGGACGACAACGGCGAAATCGCCAATATGATTGATCGCGCTCCAGACTGGACGATCGAAATCCTATCGCCGGGGCAAAGTCAAACGCGAGTGACCAAAAATATTCTGACCTGCTTGGATCATGGCTCAGAACTGGGCTGGCTCATCGACCCCGAAGAACGCGCCGTTTTGGTGTTTCTCCCCGGTGAACCGATCCATATCGTGGACAAGTTAAGTGAAGCATTACCAGTGCCAGGATTTGCCAAAGATTTAACGTTAACGGTAGACGACGTATTTTCGCTCTTGCTGGAATAAAAAAACAGCGAATTGCAGACCCAGACGCTCTGCGTCGCGACCCCCAACCCGTCCAGACCAACCCAACCGCATCCAGCCCAACCACAACACCCCGGAGATACGGGACGCAGAGCGTCCGCACGGCATTCCCACGCAGAGCGTGGGAACGAGGGGAGGTCTCATCCAATGATGACGTTCAAGATCGCGACGACCTCACGGACAAATCGATCGCCCAGCACTTCGCCAGTATCGCGCCACCAACGCGAACTGAGGTCGATCGTGCGGACTTGTTCAGCCACAACCGACCCGGTAATTCGATAGCCGTCAGGAATCGGGACAAGGGTTTTAACGTCAGGTTTGATGGTGCTGGTAATCGGCGAGACGATGACGATACCCTGTCGCGCTTGGTTGAACTGGGTGTGGCTGAGTACCAGGCATGGACGCGCTTCGCCCATTTGTTCGCGGCCTTGGGTGGGATTGAGGTTAATGCGAATCACGGCTCCGCGTTCTGGCAGTGCCGATCGATATTCATCTTGCCCCTGGCTCATAGGAGTTCGCGGCCTGTGGGGGCACTGTCTGTCCAGACGGTGAGATCGTCGGGGGGGCTGAAGTCGGGAGGAATGGAGGCGAGGAGGTCATCGAGGGTTAGCGGGACGGGCTTTTTACGGAGGATAAGGCCGTCGGGGGTTTCGGTGAGTTCGACGATCGAGTGTTCGTCAAGTTCCCAGGTTTGGGCGAGGTGGTGGGGGATGCGCAGTCCAAGGCTATTTCCCCATTTTTTTAGGCTGAGTTCCATCGTCTATCTCTAGTGATTATCCAAAGTATAATTCACGCTAAATTCTTGTACTCTCGACTCTCGTTCTCACGCGGAGCGTGGGAACGAGGGGTCGAGGGGTCGGTTTTTCTACTCGCAGGCTTGAAGCTCGCGCTACGTAACCCAACGAAAATGCTACGATTCAACCAAATTAACCAAACTCAGCGACGCTTCAGACGATAGTGATCGCGATTCCCTAAGGTGGCTGCTGTGAACCCATTACGCGATCGACTCAACCGTGCCACCGTGGCGATCGCGACCGCTGCCACCGTTGGCCTTGCCCTTCCCCGCCCTGCTATGGCCGAACTGTTCGTTAGCTATCCGCCCCGTGAACATACCACCACCTCGGAGCAAATTTTTATCATTGGGACATCGGACGATGACGCTCCGATCGTGATCAATGGCGCACCCGTCGAGCGTAGCCGTGGCGGACACTTTGCACCGACCTTGCCTCTAGAACTGGGGGCGAATACGATCGCCGTGAGCCAGGGTAACCAAAGCATCACGCTTCAGATTACGCGCCTCGCAGCGGGGACAGTGTACGACACCGATAACTTTACGGCGGCGACGATTGATCCGGCGGTGGCGATCGAGCGTCAACTGGGTGAACCCCTGTGTTTGAGCGCGATCGCCCCGGCTACGATCACCAATCCCACCGTCACGATCGGCGGCCAAACCCTACCGCTTTACCCTGAACCAGCCCCGATCGAACTACCGCCCAACTCCGCCGTTCTCAACAACCGTCAAGAATTCTTTCCCTCAAACTCCACCCCCCTCGCCCCCCAGTTTCAGCGGTGGAGTCACTGCACCACTTTTGATCAGCCGGGAACCTTTGCTGCACCGGAATTTCGCGCCACCCTGAACGGTCAACCGATCGCCCAAATCGGTGGCGGCAGCGTCACGATCGCGCCGATCAGCCCCGTTGCGATCGCCACCGTCAGCGTCCCCGAAGCCGTCGCCCGCACCGGCTCCACCACCAATCACTCACGCCTAACACCGCTACCCCGAGGAACCCGTGCCACCATCACCGGACGTGATGGCGAGTGGTTGCGGCTGGATTATGGCGGCTGGATTAAGGACGAAGAGGTGACGATCGCGACCCAAGGGCAACCGGTACAGGCCACGATGCGCAGTGCGGCGATGGTGGACGTGGGCGACTGGGTGGAGGTGCGGATTCCGTTACAGTCAGCGGTTCCGGTGTCGGTGGATCAGTCGCGGGATACCTTGCGGCTTCAGCTTCATAACACCACCGCCGAAACCGACATCATTCGCTGGCTCGATCTCCCCTGGCTGCGCGGTATCCAGTGGCAACAGCTTGACCCCGATCGGGTTGAATTTCGCTTTGAGTTTGCACCGGAGGTACACGCCGGACAGCAGTGGGGTTATCGGGTGCGCTACGACCAGACGACACTGGTGTTATCACTGCGTAAACCACCGGAGATTGACGCCGATCGCCCGCTGGCTGGTGTCACGATTTTGCTTGATCCGGGACATGGTGGTCCCGAGGATTTCGGGACACGCGGCCCGACGGGTTACCCGGAGAAGGAGATGACACTGACGATCGCGCAGTTAATTCGCGATCAACTGGAAGCTCGGGGCGCACGGGTGGTGATGACCCGCGAGGAGGATGCGGATCTATGGCCGAACGATCGCGTGGCGGTGATCGATGCGACAGAACCGACGATCGCCCTGAGCTTGCATTACAACGCTCTCCCCGATGGGGGTGACCCGATCGCCACCCACGGCATTTCAACCTTTTGGTATCATTCCCAGGCCGAGGATCTGGCTCGTTTTTTACACAATCAGCTCATCACGCGCCTTGATCGCGGCTCCTACGGTGCGATCTGGTCGAATTTTGCCCTAACACGACCGAGTAACACCCTGGCGGTGTTGTTAGAGTTTGGCTTTGCGATTAATCCCGATGAGTATGACTGGATTGTCGATCCCGAGGCGCAGCAGGAGCTGGCGGCAACGTTGGCCGATAGCTTGGAAATTTGGATGGGCGATCGGCGTCTAGACTGAATCGAACGGCGAGAAAACAGCGCAATTCGTCGAGGCATTCTGAAAAAATACGTCCACCGTATCGCGTGGTTCTCGCCAATGTTCAGCCCGCGATCGTGAGCCAAACAGGCGGAATCATGGGCAAGACTGACCCGGCGGCTATAGAGTTTTCTGTAGCCGAATTTTGAGAGATCTCGATCGTGACAACTAATCGCCAACCCCGTGTGTCCATCATTGGAGCCGGTCGCGTCGGCAGCACCCTGGCCCAACGCATCCTAGAACGAGACCTTGCGGATGTGGTCTTGCTGGATCTACTGGAAGGCTGGCCCCAAGGTGTCGCCCTAGACCTGACCCAAGCCTGTGCGATCGAACACCATAGCCGCCACATCCTCGGCACCAACGACTACGCCGATACTGCCGACTCCGATATTGTCGTCATCACGGCGGGCAAACCACGCCTCCCCGGTATGGATCGCACCGACCTGATCCAAACCAACGCCGCGATCGTCACCGGAGCCGCAAAAGCCGCGATCGCCTACTCACCCAATGCGATCATCATCGTTGTGACCAATCCGCTGGATGTCATGACCTACCTGGCTTGGAAAGCCACCGGTCTACCCAGCCACCGCGTCATGGGGATGGCCGGTGTCCTCGATGCGGCACGGCTCGAAACCTTCATCGCCGCTGAGTTGGGAGCCGATGTACGCGATGTTCAGACCCTGATCCTCGGCAACCATGGCCAGCAAATGATCCCGATCGCCCGCTACTGCACCGTTAGCGGTATTCCGATTACGGAACTCCTGGATGCCGAAGCGATCGAACGACTGCTCGATCGGGCTCGCAATGGTGGTGCGGAAATCGTCAATCTGATGAAAGTGGGCAGCGCTTTTTATGCGCCTGCGTCCTCCGTATGCAAAATGGTCGCGGCCATTTTACAAAACTCGCCCCGCATCGTGGGAGCAGCCGCCTATCTCGATGGTGAATATGGCGTTCGCGATGTTTTTCTCGGGGCGCCCTGTCGGTTAGGCCGATCGGGAATTGTTCAGATCCAGGAGGTAGACCTGAGCGATCGCGATCGGCTAGCCTTGCAGTCCGCCGCTGCCGCCGTGCGCGAAAATATTGACGCTGCGCTCAAAATCGTGGAGCTTTAGTCGGCTCGATCGCGTCTTTTGGAGAGTTGTGTGATGGCTCTGCCCCCTGGATCACTGCCGCAAATCCCACGACTCTCCCCCCTCGCTTCCCGTTCATCCGATCGCAGACGGTTGACAAGGTGTCACGAGTCGGGGCGAAGGGGAAACCCAAGTCGCCTACAGTCGAAGTAGAAGCGGAGCCGCCGCGATCGCCACCTGCGAATCCAAACCACACCCCCTGGCTCCGATCGTCATTATGAGAGGTCGAACACCATGCTTACCCAACGCCAGTTAACCCAAGCCGTAACCATCCTCAGCCTGACCCCCATGCTTGGCGGCCTGATGTTGTTCGTACCCGTCTCTAGCCGCGCGGAAGCGGAGGCGTTGCCACCCCTACCCCATACCGTTCAAGGGCAATCGGGCGGTAACTCCTACTCGAATGATTGCGGCTATGTGGGGGATGCCGCGAACTACACGTTCCGTCTGGCACAAGCGACGAGCAACCTGTCTGCCAGTGTGACCTCACCTGCGATCGGCGCGGATATGACACTCACCATCAAAGGGCCAGATGGTCGCACCTGTCTCGACGATACCAATGCCAGCCTGATGCCGAGCTATAGCGGCCCTTGGCCTGCGGGTGAATATCAAGTCTGGGTCGGTGACTGGGGTGATTCGCAGCCGTTCTCCCTGACCTTTTCCAATTAGCAAGAGCGGAGAGGCAGAACAATCCTGGTGAGGTGGAGTTCAACCGTAAAGCATTGAAGCGAAACAATTTACAACCTAGGATGGAACTAGGGTTTAGATTGCATCATTCAACGAACTGAGCCGAATAATTCTAGGAATTTTGAGCGCGTGGATTTTACCGTTGCTATCTGCACCTATGACGGCGCACAACGCTTGCCGCGCGTCCTCGAGCGCCTACGCCAATGCTATTTGTACATGCGCGATCAACACATTAAACTGCGCTGGGATGTGTTGGTGGTCGATAACAATAGCCAAGATCAAACCCCAGAGGTTGTGGCGAGCTATCAAGCGATGGGGTTTGCCGATCGCCCCCTCCGCTACATTCGTGAAACGATCCAAGGGCTAGCCTACGCGCGACAACGGGCGATCGAATCCGCCTCTAGCCCGATCGTCGGATTTTTGGACGATGATAATTTACCCGAACCGAATTGGGTGATTGCAGCCCATGAGTTTATGATGGCCCAACCCCGAGCAGCGGCGATCGGTAGCCGGGTGTTGGCCGAATACGATGTTGAGCCACCGGCAAATTTTAATCAAATTCAGGCGTTTCTGGCACTCACCGATCGCGGTGATGAGCCACGGATCTATAAACCCGTCGATCGAGTGCTGCCCCCCGGAGCGGGTCTTGTGGTACGTCGTGATCTGTGGCTGCAATTGGTTCCCCCGCGCTTAGAGCTAATCGGACGTGTGGGGGGATTTATGATCGCCAGTGAAGATCTCGAAGCGATTTTGCACTTTCAAAACGCAGGGTGGGAGATTTGGTATAACCCCAACATGGTGGTGCATCACCACATTCCAGAGTGGCGTTTATCAGCAGACTATTTATCACGACTGATGTACGGCATCGGTCTCAGTCGTTATCGCACACGCATGATGAAATACCCGAGCTACCAGCGAATTCCCATGTTGCTGCTCTATCTGGTGAGTGATGTCGTCCGTCTAATGCATCATCGCTACAAATATGGTGCCCATTGGCGATCGAACGTAGTCGCGGTGGCCCAGCGTCAGCTTTATCTGGGGAGCCTGCATGGAACAATTGGTTTTGTCAAAAAAACGATGGTTCGCCTGGGAAAGGGGCTCAAGCTAGCATCCCGATCGTGGCTGTAAGGAGGCTTCAGCCCCACAGGTGTCGCCCACGCCGATCGCCCATGCCGCGCAACCCGCTCTATCTTCCCTGACCTTGACATCAGACCAGCTAAAACCGTGTCATCCGATCCAGAGTTCAGCATTACGATCGCGATCTGCACCTACAATGGCGCAACACGATTACCCCAGGTTCTCGAAGCCCTGTACCGACAGACCCCCCCGCAGGCCATCACCTGGGAAGTCTTAATCGTGGATAACAACAGTACCGATGATACGGCCACGATCGTTGCCACCTATAGACAGCACTGGCGGGATGACGTCCCGCTGCACTACCACTTCGAGCCGCGCCAAGGCACAACCTACGCCCGTCAACGTGCCTTTCGCGAAGCCCACGGCACCTGGGTTGGTCTGCTAGATGATGACAATATTCCACCGCTGGATTGGCTGACCCAGGCGATCGCCTTTATCCAAGCCTCCACGATCGAACGCCCCCAGCTCGGAGCCTTTGGCGGTAATATCCACCCCCGCTTCGAGACCGAACCGCCACCGGAGTTCGATCGCTTCGCCCAATTGCTGGCTGTTTACGATCGCGGCGATCGTGCCTTTCCCTACCGTCGCAATGTCCCCAATCGGATCGTTCCCGCTGCTCCTGGCTCCTTTATTCGTCGCTGCGCCTGGTTCGAGACCATCCCCTTTGACCGTCTGCGCCTCGGTGGACGGGATGAATTTGGCGGCACATTTATCGGAGCGTGCGAAGATCTGGAGGCACTCTTTTATCTCCAGAATTCCACCTGGGAAATTTGGCACGCCCCCGCCCTCTACGTCCTGCACCACATCCCCCCCCAGCGCTGCACGCGATCGTATTTGATCAAAATTGCCCGCACCTCCGGCCTGTCTAATCACGCCCTCCGCCTCGCCCGCCTTGGCTGCGATCGTCACTCTGAAATGCTCTGGCGTGGGCTCCTCTACTTCATTGCCGACGGCTTCAAGCTGCTCGCGCACCTGTGGCAAACCCGAAAACAACCCAATCAGATGATGGTCGCCTGCGATCGGGCGGCTCATCTCGGACGCTGGCTAAGCCCGTTGATTTACAGTTCTATCGCCCGCATGGGTCGCCACCACCCCTGAGCTGCGATCGCGATCGTTTACAACACCTGACCTGAAACGCTGGGATCAAAACCACTCAAAATTCTGTAACTTTCCTCGCACTATTAATGTTACGATTCCCCGATAATTTTTAAAAATACGATCACCTAGCCCCAAAACCGCAAAATACACAGGAGTTTAGATTTTGTATACTTGGTTCACGAACAACCCGAACTTTATGGGTGTTGTTACCACGGAGTGAATCAAGCGTTACTCCGACAGACTTAAACTGAACAACAATCTAAGGTCATCATTTGATGACGTTTTCGTTGGCACACCCCTGGGACAAAAAATATTCTATCAGCCGTACTTTCAAGTCAGTTCTTGGGTGTATTGCTTGAAATTTAGATGAGAAGAATTGAATTCGGATGACCCACACCCTCGAAATCTTGGGGACATGATCCGGAATCAATCCTTTACAACTTAACACACTAATAACCAGCTACTCATATAGCGCTGTGTTGCTTGACTCCTCTGAATCGTAATCGGGTTATACAAAACCCAACTATTTTTATCATTTTCAGTCTCTCCAGTATCTCTAATCTTCAGTAAAATTTAAACACAGAATACCCGTGCCATTTGACTGTAAATCTCTCGTCTCTGTCCTTAACCCGATCGCCTCGCAGCACATTTCCAACCCCGAATTTCCCACCCAAAATGACGATCGAGTAGGTCTCACCTCGACTCACTAAAAATGTTACGGTGACTTGAGAAAACATGGCTCTTGATCGAGATAGCTCTGAATCTACCAACATACTGCTATCTCGTCATTCCACGGTTCCACATCAGCATGACATCGGCTAAAAGGCGTCCGCATCACGTCACTTCTACGGTTCTAGTTGAGACAGAAACGATGGGGAGTCCGATTCTCTACTTGTTAATGTCAGGTTTTTGACAAATATGTCACAACGCCATTCCAATCCATTGACGTTTTTGCAGTGTTTGACGCTTACCCTATGCGTTGGCCTGACGGTGGTGTCTATTGTGATTTTGATTGCTAGCCATCAGGGTGATCTTCAGCGTCAGCACGATCCGGCGACAGTGACAACCGTTTCAGCCTTTCCCCTCTCTCCTGTTCCGGCTTTCGCTCAGGTTTCGCCCCAGCCGTGGCAGCGTAGCCGTAACCATGAAAACCCGTGGTCTACGCTGCTCCGGGGGGCGGCGGCACTGCTGGGTATCGGCTTGGTGTGGCAGGTTCTACGCCAACGGCGAGCGATCGCCAAGGCGGTACGATTTCGCCTCCCATCGTCATGGTCAACCCATCGAGAGCGTCCTCATCATGACGCATTGCCGCCTGAGGAGCGTAGCCCCTTGGTTCCCTGCACTGGTGATTTAGCGCACTGGTTATTTGACCACGGTTCGACCGTTGTGGCGGTCTGTCTGTCCGATGGCTGTATCTTGCTCGGGAATACTGCTCTTAATCAACTTTTTAAGTCGGAAGATGAAACCATTCATGGTTTGAATGTGTTTGATCTGTGTTTTCTGGCCGCCGATCGCGAATTGGCTCGGGCGACGATCGCCCAGCTACCGGCTCGGACGTGGCAAGCCTTGGGTAGCCAATTGATTGACCGGCGCGGTGAGCTGCGGTGGTTTGATTGGCAAGTGCGATCGATTACACCCTACACTGACGATCAAATCCTGAGCAGGATTTGGGATAACGTCAAACATCACGCGGATCTATCTCTCGATCATCGCGCTCGCTTTCCGGAAACCGTCTACCTTTACCTTGGGATTGAAAACACCGATCGCCAACAGGAACGGGATCTGATTAACCTGCAATATCAACTGATGGAGCGCACCGTCACGGTGCAGACCTATAGCAGCACAATTTTGGCGGTGCTGGACTGCTTTTGTCAGTGTCTACCGTGGAGTTATGTGGAAGCCTGGGTTCTGGATCATCCCGAGGAAACCGACGATGATCCGGTTTTCAGTACGGAGCTTAACGTCTCCAAAATCCTGTACTCCTGCCGCCCGGAGCAACAGGATGGGCCGATCGCCAAATATTGCCGCACCCCATTGACCGATCGACGCAGCAATTTTGCGATCGCACCGCCAATCCTCAACGCCCTTCAGATCGGCCAACCCTACTATTTCGACTCCCTCGATCATCTGCCAAATGATGCCTTCAGTCACCGTGACCTAGCTCTAGCCAGTGGGCTTAATACGTGTTTTATTCTCCCCTTAGGGTCGAAGAATGCACGGATTATTTGCTTATTATTTGCTCCTCGGGATAGCGTAGGCATCGTTCATGGGAAGGCTTTGATGGAGCGCCTAGTCCCACACATCAATTTACTCCTGACATCGAAATATCAAGATAGTCACGCCAATCCATTTGATTTAGATTTTAATCAGCGTCCCTTTGAAAATACCGTCGAAGGTTTATTTCGCCTGTCACCGGATGGGTATTATGTCCATGCCAATTTTGCCCTAGCTCGGATGTTTGGCTATGAGACATCGGAGGATCTGATCCAGACTCATATCAAAATCTATGATCAGTTTGTGACGGAAAGTCGGTGTACCAAATTTGAGCGACATTTGAGCCATGGTAACCCGATCGACAATTTCGTCGCGGAACTGTATCGGCGGGACGGGACAACCATTTGGATTGAGGCCGTAGCGCGGGTGATCTCCGATGAGGTGGGGCAAAATATTGGCTATGAAGGGTCAATGATTAACATTACAGATCGCCAGCGTACGGAGGATAAACTGCGTTACGGTGCGACCCATGATGATCTGACGGGACTGTGGAATCGAGCCTGGTTTGTTGAGCAGTTACAACGCATTTTAAAACGTGCTCGACGCTACGATCGCTACACCTTTGCCGTTTTATTTGTCGATCTGGATAATTTTAAGCTGATCAACGATACCCTCGGTCATATGGTGGGCGATCGGCTGCTGGTAGCCCTGGCCCAACGTTTAAATGGTGCGCTCCAGCAAGGGCAATCCTTGGCACGATTGGGGGGCGATGAGTTTACCTTGTGTATTGATCGGATCACGGACGAATCGGAGGCGATCGCGATCGCCCAAACTCTGTGTCATCAGCTCCAAAAACCCTTTCAGATTGGCTCGCATGAGTTGATTGCCTGCGCCAGCATTGGTATCGTGATTGGCTCGCGACAGTACGAAACGCCTGAGATGGTGCTCAAGGATGCGGATATTGCCATGTACAACGCCAAGGCACGGGGCAAAATCGGGACCGTCGATGAGTCGCGCTATGTGTTGTTTGATACGGAAATGGGTCGAGCCTCCCAGCGCCGTTTACGCCTGGAAGACGATCTGCGACGCGCGATCGAATACGACGAATTGTCGTTGCACTACCAGCCGATTATCGATCTGGCGTCGATGGAAACGGTTGGGTTTGAGGTGTTGTTGCGCTGGCAACATTCCAAATATGGTGCAATTTCTCCCGCTGAGTTTATCCCGATCGCCGAAGAGTCCGGCATGATTGTCAAGCTTGGAGAATGGGTATTATTTCAAGCATGCCAACAGCTTCAAAGCTGGAAACAGGACGGATTAGAGGTGGGCAAATTATCCCTCAGTGTTAACGTTTCGAGCCGTCAGCTCAGTTCGGGTTTAATTGCCCAAATCGATCGGGCTTTGCGGACTTACGATATTCAACCAGGTGAGCTGAAGGTTGAGATTACGGAGACGGTGGTGATGTCTGATCTCAATCAAGCCAAGTTGGTTTTAAAGCAAATTAAAGAGCGACAAATTCCAATTTTGCTGGATGATTTTGGCACGGGTTACTGTTCGTTGAACTATCTCTATGAGTTGCCGATCGATACCTTAAAAATTGATCGATCCTTTGTGCGAACCATCGACGAACGCCCCGATCGGCGTCAGGTACTGGATACCATTTTTCAGTTAGCGGATAGTCTCGGCTTAAAGGTCATCGCCGAGGGGGTTGAAAATAGTGAACAGTTGGCCTACCTCGAACAACAAAACCGCTGTTACGGCCAAGGTTATATGTTCTCAAAGCCAGTGCCTGCGCCGATCGCCCGGACATTGCTCGGGCAGGTCTGGTCCAAGCTGGCCGTTTGATCCACGCTGGCTGAGGTCGTCTCACCGCATCCATAAATTTTCGCAGGGTGAGGGGGAATCAAATCGGTATAATACCCTAGCCCGCAGGATTTGACCGCTCATCGAAATCAAGTCAAAACGTATCGAGTCCGTCGAGATTTTTGCGATCGTTCTGTTCCTTATGGCCGCTTTTGATCACGCTACAGCCCCTACACTTTCATGAAGCCTTACCTCGCTGCCGCCGTTCAGATGACCAGCGTTCCCGACCTTGACGCGAATCTCGTCCAGGCCGAAGATGCGATCGATTTCGCTGTGCGCCAGGGAGCCGAGCTGGTCTGTTTACCCGAAAATTTTTCCTTCCTGGGTGAGGAAGCTGAAAAAATTGCCCGTGCGGACGACATTGCTCGTAAAAGTCAAGCGTTTCTCAAAACCATGGCACAGCGCTATCAAACCGCGATCCTTGGCGGCGGTTTTCCTGTGCCCGTTGAGGATCACCGTGTCGCGAATACGGCGCTACTCTACGATCGCAATGGTATCGAGCTCGCCCGTTACGAGAAAGTGCACCTGTTTGACGTCAACCTCCCGGACGGCAACACCTATAAAGAGTCCAGCACCGTCCGAGCTGGCACCACATTGCCGAACGTCGCCCACTCGGAGATTTTAGGCAACCTGGGGCTTTCGGTCTGCTACGACGTCCGTTTTCCGGAGCTTTACCGCCACCTCTCGAAGCAGGGCGCGGATGTTCTGTTTGTTCCCGCTGCGTTTACGGCGTTTACCGGCAAAGATCACTGGCAAGTGTTGCTTCAGGCTCGAGCGATCGAGAATACCTGCTACGTGATCGCCCCCGCGCAAACCGGTTGTCATTACGGCATTCGTCGATCGCACGGTCATGCGGTCATTATTGATCCCTGGGGTAACATTTTGGCCGATGCAGGCACAGCCCCAGGCGTGGCGATCGCCGAAATTGA
>RDYZ01000406.1 GCA_004293855.1 Oscillatoriales cyanobacterium
CAGATGTCGTTTTAATCGCAATTAGCACAGACAATAGAGGTGTCATGGGTTTTGTCCCGGTGACACCTCTTGTGTTTTGTGTCTAGATGTTTATCGTTATACCGATTCCTCGTTCCCACGCTCTGCGTGGGCAACGGGCGAACTGGACGCTCTGCGTCCTCGCCTGACAAACTTCGCGCTAAAAATGCAAAAGGGCCCGAAGTCCACGCCGATCACAAGCATCCCGTATTGCTGCTACCTTCCGGTCCTGACAAGATTTGAGCGTTGTAATTGCATGGGCGTTGTAATTGCATGGGTTCAGACCCAGACTCGACTATACCATCGCGCCCCGCCCGGATCAACCCGATCGCGACGAAATCCTGAGCCATGTGGCGATCGATGCCGATCCATAGCGGCGATACCGGCTAAGTATGATCCGCTTCCGGTTCTGCGACGATACACCAGTGGTACAGATCGTACTCAACGCAGCCATGCAGCACCAACGGATCACGATCGACGATCGCCTGGGCCGCCTCATAGGATTCGGCCTGGAAGATCATCATGCCGCCACCGCGCCGCTGCCAGTAACCGCTACGAGCCTGATGACCGGCGGCGATTAGCTCGCGTACGTAGTCGAGATGGGCGGGAACGTGGCGATCAAACGTAGCTTTCGGAACGAGGCCGCGTTCAATTTTGGCAAACCAGGGCATAACGTTGGAGGATAGGCGAAAACTCAATGAATGATGATGTAACGGTTACAGCCAATTCTGGATACGCCGTGGGCATCCGAGGACGGGATATTGCTTGCAACAATCAATCATTTTCAACAATCCATAATCTAACGAATGATGGCAGTTAAACCGGTAAAGCACCCGAGAATTGACCCGGCGATCGCGTCGGCGCTGGTGACCGCAGCGGAAATGCAGGCGATCGAACAGCGTTGGTTTGACGTGGGGATGCCGGTGGCTGCGTTGATGGAAAAGGCGGCGACGGCGATCGCCCAGTGGATGATCGACCAGATGGGCGATGCGTGTGAGGTCAAATCGCGCGGCATTTTAGTGTTAGCGGGGCCGGGTCACAATGGCGGCGATGCGCTGGTGGTGGCGCGAGAGCTGTGGTTACGTGGGTATGCGATCGCGATCTATCAGCCGTTTACCCGCCTCAAACCCCTAACGCAGCAACACGCCAGTTTTGCCGATTATCTAGAGATTCCTCGCATCGAGACCCGTCAGGAACTTGAGCAGCAACTCGATCGCTACGGGGCGATCGTCGATGGTCTGTTTGGTTTCGGGCAAACCCGCGCGGTGACCGGTGAACTCGCGACGGTGATTGAACGGATTAATCAGCTCGATGGCCATCAATGTTTGCGGGTGGCGATCGATCTTCCCACCGGAATTCACACAGACCACGGCGACGTGATTCGCACCACCACCGATCCGCCGGTTAACCGGGGGCTAGAAGCGGCGATCGAAGCACCGGGAATTGCCTTTCGTGCTGACGTGACCCTGTGTCTGGGTTTACACAAGCTGGGGCTACTGCGGGATGCGGCACAGCCCTACGTGGGTCGCGTTGAACTCTTGCCGTTTGGCCTGCGATCGGAGGATATCGCCGCCGTCTTTCCCGAAGGGTTACCCCAGCGGCGTTTGACCTCAACCGACGCGATCGCCGCCCTTGGTTTACCCCGATCGCCCCTGACACACAAATACCAAGAAGGTCATTTACTGCTCATTTGTGGCTCGCAGCGCTACATCGGTGCGGCCATTTTGGCAGGGCTGGGCGCACGGGCAAGCGGGGTCGGGATGCTGTCGATCGTGGTACCGCGATCGCTCAAACCGATAATCGCCGCGCAATTGCCCGAAGCGGTGGTGATCGCAGCCAATGAAACCGACAACGGCGCGATCGCCACGCTGCCCCACGACTTTAATGATGAAAAAATTTGGTCAAAATTCGATGCGATCGCCTGCGGTTGTGGCCTCACACCTGAGCCGGTGAGCCTCATTCAACAGCTTATCGGCAAAAATCGCCCGCTGATTCTCGATGCCGATGCTCTGAATATTCTTGCGACCCTGCCNACCCGCACCGCGCCCACCATTCTGACCCCCCACCCCGGCGAATTTCGCCGCCTCTTCGGCCACCGCGCTCACCATGCGTCGCTCAAACTCATCCGCAACGCAGCCCAACAGCAACGTCTGATCCTTGTCTATAAAGGCGCACGCCCGGTGATTGCCGCGCCCGATCGCCCCTTAACGCTCATCGATGCCGGGACGCCGGGGTTGGCGCGGGGTGGCTCCGGTGATGTCCTGACGGGATTAATGGGGGGATTCGTGGCGACAGCGCTGCGGCAGGGGCGTGATTTGGTCGAGACGGTGGCGGCAGCGACCTGGTGGCACGCGGAGGGCGGACGGCAGGCGGCCCAGGCTCGATCGCAGTTGGGCGTCGATGGTACAACCTTGGCGGAGTTCATCAACCAGGCGATCGCCCAGAGCATGGCTAACACCGACTCGTCCACGAGATAACCAAGCCGATCCACAGCCCAGTAATCGTCGATCACCCAGCAAGCAATTTTTCGGGCGATCGAAGCACCATCATCGCGGTTTGACCATATCGGCAGAGACCGCGTGCATGGTATCTTGAGGTGTTTCAAACCGGCTCGATCGCACTTGTCGATCAGTTGGTTTTGGGCTCGTTGATCGCGTGGCGATCGGGCTTTCCCGCTTGATCATGACGATCACGCACAACGTCGCCCCTTGCCGAGATCCGGCACGTCTTGACTAGACCCAATCCAAATACAGAACAATCCCAGCGTAGAGTGCGAGAAGTCTCCCTATGATCCACGAAGTCTTTATGCCTGCCCTCAGTTCCACCATGACCGAGGGCAAGATCGTCTCTTGGACGAAAGAGCCGGGAGACCAGGTCGAAAAAGGTGAAACGGTTGTCGTGGTTGAATCGGATAAAGCCGATATGGACGTCGAATCGTTTTATGCCGGAACCCTAGCCGCGATCATCATTCCGGCGGGTGGAACTGCGACCGTCGGTGCACCGATCGCACTTCTAGCTGAAACTGAAGCCGAAATCGAAGAGGCCAAACAAAAAGCCGCCGCCCTTAGTTCTGGCAGCGCGGGCGGTACAAATAGTGCCGCCGCCCCCGCACAACCCGCTGTCCCGACTGCCTCCGCTGTTCCGGCAGAAGCTCCTGCCGCTCCGGCTCCCGCTGCGGCCAGCGGTCGTCCGATCGTCTCACCTCGTGCCCGCAAACTCGCCAAAACCCTGAAGGTTGACCTGGCAACGGTGAACGGCAGCGGCCCCCACGGTCGCATCATCGCGGACGATGTGCAAAAGGCCGCCGGTAAGACCCCGACGCCACCCGTTGCCGTGCAAGCTCCACTCTCGACGGTTCCTGCAACCTTTAGCGCTGCACCCCTCGCCTCTGCGGCTCCGGCAGTTGCAGCGGACATCACGCTCAACGTTCCCGTGGCCCAACTCACGCCGCTCACAACGATGCAGCGTGCCGTCACCGACAACATGAACGTTAGTCTCGGTGTGCCGGTCTTCCGTGCGAGCTACACGATCGCCACCGATGCCCTCGACGCGCTCTACAAAAAAATTAAGCCGAAGGGTGTCACCATGTCGGCGCTACTGGCGAAAGCGGTTGCCGATACCTTGGTCGCCCATCCGCTGCTGAATACAAGCTATAGCTCCGAAGGTATTCGCTACCCCGACGGAATTAACATCGCGATGGCGGTGACGATGCCCGATGGTGGTTTGATCACACCGGTTCTTAAGGCCGCTGATCAGCAGGATATCTACTCGCTGTCGCGCACCTGGAAAGATCTGGTAGCTCGATCGCGCACGAAACAGCTCCAGCCGGACGAGTACAACAGCGGCACGTTCACGATCTCCAATCTGGGCATGTTTGGTGTTGATAGCTTTGATGCCATCCTGCCGCCGGGTCAAGGTTCGATCCTGGCGATCGGCGCCTCGAAACCGACCGTCGTTGCCAATGCTGACGGAACCCTCGGTGTCCAACGTCAGATGACGGTGAATATCACCTGCGATCACCGCAATATCTACGGTGCGGATGCGGCGGCCTTCCTCAAGGATCTCGCCGATAAAATCGAAAACGATACGGCTTCCTTGACGCTCTAGCAGCTTGGAACGGTCTTGGTTGCGGGCAAGCGACGATCGTGAACCTGCAACCCGTTGCTGTCAGGGTGACATCGGCGTTTACCCTCATCCCCCAGCCCCACTTCGACCAGCTCAGTGCATCGCTTCTCCCTCACGAGCTACGGTGTATACACCGTAGCTCGTGAGGGCTACCGTGTATACATAACCGGCTAAAACTGTCACTTTGTCATTCGCCCTCATCCCCCCGCCCCTTCTCCCAAGCCGGGAGAAGGGGAGCAAGAGTTAAAACTCAAGCATTCAAAAGTCCCTCTCCCAGCTTGGGCTACGGTGTTTACACATCTCTCAAAATCTATCAGAGAAAGGAAAGCAGCCCTTCTTGGAGCCAAGAGACCACGGAAAATTGAGGCTGAAATCCT
>RDYZ01000045.1 GCA_004293855.1 Oscillatoriales cyanobacterium
GAAATCCCAATCCGACCAGCCCGTATTATTCGTCCAATTCTCCCCATCCGTAGACTCATACAACGCCCGCAACGCCGCATAATCCACCGGATCAAGCCGTAACCCATCATTGTTCATCGACAGCGAAATCGTCTCACCGATCGCCGCATTGAACCCATCACTCACCCCCGTCGCGATCGTCACATCCTTGTCGTAACCCAACGCCGCCGTAAACTCCACACCCACCAACACCGCATTCACCTCATCCGGTGAACCCGCCACCGTCAACCGGCCACCGCTAAACTCAACCCGCGCCCCATTCGCCACCGTCGTCGCCAGCGTCCCCGCTGCCGCATCCGATAGCGTTAACGTCGCCGTCACCAGCTCACCATTATCATTCACCCCAATATCCGTCAACGCCAACGCCTCACCCGACACATACTCCTGACTCCGCGTAAACTTCGTCAACATCAAGTCGATCGAACCCGCTGCTGTCTGATCAGGCAACGCCCCTGAAATCGAGCCAGCCGCGTAGATCGTCCCCGATCCATCCGTTACCAACTCCTTCAAGCTATCCCAACCCGGAAAACCAAACTGCAAACTCTCCCCGCGACGCCCCTGACTGTCGTAGGTCGCCAAGAACGCATCAATCTGACCTGCCACCGGATTGCCATCCAACGAACCGCCCACATGACCCGACACCAGGAGCTGATTGCCATCCACCACCAGGCCATAGGCATAATCATCACTATCGCGACCACCGCCTACGCCCTCAACGCTGAACTGATCCGTCCAAACGAGGTTGCCATCTTTGTTGAGTTTCGCCACCACCACATCGCGGTTACCACCCGCCGTTTCACCCGGTAGTACGCCATAGGTCGTACCGGCAACGTAGATCATGCCATCATCGGCGACATCGATCGCCTGGGCTGCATCGTCTACAGACGAGCCAAATTGCATATTCCAGAGCCGATCGCCCGTCGAACTATAGCGGGCGACAAAGATATCGCGACCACCCGCAGAGGTCTCGCCATCTAGCGTGCCACCGACTTGACCGGTGATTAGAATGTCACCGGTGGTTGGATCGATCGCGGCGTGGAGTCCTTCGGTGTTGCTGTTTGCGGTGGAGGTGAGCTGACGTGTCCAGCCGATATTACCATCAGCATCAAATTGAACAATCAGCGCATCGTAACCCGCGTGGGTTCGATCGCCATCGAGTAACCCGGTGGTCGAACCGATCGCGTAGAAATTGCCCGCACTATCGGTTTGGACATCCCAGAAGCGATCAAATGCATTGGTTCCGATCTGCTTTGTCCAGGCAATATTACCACTGGTGTCATATTTAACAATAACACCATCGGATGAGCCGAAGTTTGTTGCACCACCGATCGCTCGGTTGGTCGCCCCCACTGCGTAGGCATTACCCTCTGCATCGGTGGTAACACCGTAGAACGCATCATCGCCGTCCGTACCGATCGCCCGCTGCCAGAGTTGATTGCCGTCGCGATCGTAGCGTGCCAGGTACGTATCACCCACCGCACCAGCCGCAGCGTCACGTCCCTGATAGGTATGACCGTTGATATCACCCGCAATCCAGCCTGCCAGGAACACATTACCTGCATTATCCACCGCGACACTTTCGCCGATTTCATAGCCCGTGCTACCGACTTGCCGCGCCCACTCTTGGATCGGTTCCACCACAATACTCGGTGCGGTGTCATCCAGTTCTACCAAGCCGACCATTAAGCGATCTGTGGAATGATCATTCCAACCCACGCGCTCGCCTATGGTGTAGAGGTGTGTAAAGTCTTCACCTTCCACTCCAGTAGTACTCCGATTATTATCGGGATAACCTTCAAGCCACGCGCTATAGGTGCTTGTTTGACCATCTACCCATTGGAACTTGCCTTCCGTTGCGCCGATGACCGGACTATCGGTGTAGCCGATCCAATACGAGCCAGAGCCAAACGTATCAATGAGCCATTGGTTCTCAGCCGCATTATCCACGGTCACTAGATGACCACCGTACTGTTTCGCTGTTTCCTCTGACCCCAACCAGGTATCTGTGGGGGTGGCAAAGTAGCGCTTACCGGTGTCGGGATTGGTGATGATCGTCGGTGTAAAATCACTATCGCGATCGCCGATCGTCACCTGGCCAGTCCCATACGCACCACTACGATAGTCAGCCGACTTGCCAATCGAAACCGTCACGACTTCCTCAGCTTCACTCTTCCCATCAAAGATGCCGATCACTGGCACGATCGCCAAGGATTCACCCGCCGCAATCGTCACTGTGTCGGGAATCTCCTGATAATCGACTCCGTTTGTCGCCGTACCATCCTGCGATAACTTGACCGTCAACGGCTGCGAGAGATCGCCGACCCGCTGAATCAAAATTTGCCCCGCATGGCCCGCTTCATCCACTGCGGCATCCGTCACCATGACATTGACAATCGACGTTTCAAGCTGCGACGGATCAATTTCGATGATGCCTGGAATCTGTTGCCAGTTACTACCCGTATCAGCCCATTCACCAAAACCTCCATTGGAATTCAGTTCAACAAAGTCTTCACCGGCGAAAGCCTCATCTGGCTGCCCCGGATACCAATTTTTGTAGCCCAGCGTCTCACCATTTGTCCATGTAAATTCACCTTCTTTCGCACTGTAATACTCGCTATCTGTCAGTCCGACCCACATCACGGACTTACCAAACTGCTCGACTAACCAGGCATTTTCTTCCGCACTATTAACCGCCACTAGATTGCCGCCTAAAGCTTCCGCTTGTGCCTGTGCGCCGTGCCAAGTATCCGCTTCACTGAGCAGGTAAAAGTGACCGTCATACTCGTAGAGGAAATCTTCGTAGCGGCTGGTGGTGGTACTATCCGCGATCGTGATTGTCGCCTTACCGCCAGTGGCAAAATAATCCGAGCTATCCACCAGTGTTAATCCCACGGACTCCTCACCTTCCGTGAGGTAATCATGTTTGGCCACGATCGGGATCAACACCGTCTCCTGACCCGCCGCCAACACCACCGAGCTTGGCAACGGTGACCCATCCGCCAACATTGCCTCCTGACCATTATCCCAATCCAACTCCACTGTCAACGGCTTCGAGATATCCCCCGATCGCTCGATCGCGATCATCGCCCCATCGCCAGCCTCACTCGCCGAACCATCCAAGGCCACCACCGAAACCTCCGGCTGTGTCCCAAACACCTTTAACTCCCAACTCTCCAAGGAACCCGTCACATCATTATTTCGCTCATCGTAAATCCGCACCGTCCAATCACCCAGTGCCGACTCACCCCAAAAATATGGCGTATTAAACACCCAGCTCTTACCCGCCGGAACCATATCCGGTAGCGTGAAGCGATCCGTGGCCTCCAATGCCCGCTTCAATACCACCGGTGTTTTTTCGGGTGACTCCAACACCACCGTCAGCTCATTCCACGAGCCATGCTTTAAATGATTCAGCGATAGCTCAACCCATTCCGCAGTCACATCCTCATCAAGCGCCGCCTTTAGAACCATTGGCCGCAGACCACCCCCCTCAGATTCCCCCAGCGTTTTATTCACAACATTCACCAGCCCCGTGGCCACCGACACCTCCTTAAATGACCCCTCAAACTGCTTAGCTTGCTTCACCGCTTCATCGGGATCGATCACCCCAAATCCGTTCTGATAGCTAAATTGAACATTCGCAGCATTCGTCATCAACATCGCGCTGGACAAACCGGCAAGACCAAAACGTTCAGCCGCATAATTGAGGTCGTTGGGAGTGGCCATCGCTGTCGCAGCCTCCACCGGACGCGAGGTCGCCACCAGTAGGCGCTGTGCATCCCGCACCGTCAAATCCACCGATGATGCCTCCTGCATCGCCGCGATCACCCCCGCCACAAAAGGAGCTGACATCGAGGTTCCTGATGCCGTATTGAAATATGTCCCCTCACGCAAATTCCCCAGCTCGCGGCGGGGTGCTGCTGCCCAGTAACGCACGTCCTCTTCCGGTGGTGCGCCAGAATAGGCCGAGACAAATGCCCCGGGATTGCTGTAGGGAGCCGATCGGATGTCACCCTCCTGGTTCATCGTGACGGCCCCCACCGAAATCACCTGGCGCTGCGATGCCAGCGAATAGTGGTTCACATTCCCCGCCCCTGGATGTACCTGCCGATCGTTCCCCGCCGCCATGACCTGAATCACCCCAGCTTCAGCAGCTTTTACCAAGGATTGGATCGCATCCCCCGATGAAACCATTGGCCGCAGCCCAAAACTATTCACCTGTAGATCAATCTGATCATGACGATCGGCATCAAACAGAGACAGTCCCAGGATCGATCGCGATTGCTCATGGCTCAACGTGATCGGATCAGCCGGTCCGAGAACACGGGTCACGACTAGCTGCGACTCTGGCGCTGTACCAATCACGCCCCGACCGGTGTTACCTCCCCCGACCAAGCTTAGGACTGCCGTACCGTGGCTATCGGCATACTCTATTTCTAACTCCACCGATTCGATCGCCTTCTCCAGCAAGGCATAGAACTGATTGGCATCGTTCACATACGGCTCAAATGGTGCACCAAGTGGCGCAGCATCCAGATTGAAATTGAGAGCCCACAGTCCTCCAATTTCTGCATGACTGCTGGACACATCGTAAGCATCGACGATCGTGATAGTCCCGTTGCTGCCTTCAGAAGACCATACCCCATCTAAGCCAAAATCGAAGCTAGATGGTACATCGCTAGGATCGCCCCAACGCGGACGCCACGCAGACCAGATCCCGGCATTATTCCAAATTTTTGGGCTGTTGAGAGTGTTTTGCACATGCGGCAGATGTAGCGAGACCCACATCTCTTCGAGTGCGGCAATCTCGTTGTCACTCAACCCCTCACGATCGACCAGATTTAAATTCACCGAAACGGCGAGCGCTTGACCGATCGCGTTAACTGGGATCGGATAAACCGCCCCACCTTGAGACGGAGCAACAAATCCCTCCGGTTGCCATCGCGCTTCTGGGCTGAGATCAAACTCCACCAGGAACGTATCGAGCGGACTAACATCGGTATCAACCGGAGCCGCGAGACCGACCGTTAGATCTCGATTGAGATTTGCGCGAATACGATCCTGTTTATCAAACTCTTGGTGTTTGAGATCGGCACCATCGTCATTAACGGCGATCGTCACCCCCTTACCGGTGGCCAACGACCACATCGCCTCCAGCTCCTCTCGTAGGAATGCAGGCAGTTTGTTGTATCGGTGTTCTCCTGGATTGGGTGTAAAGCCAAATTTATTTAACGTTATCGATACGTCAGGATAGAACAGCTCAATACTGCCGATGCCTTGCAACTGCGATACCGGATCGCTGGGCTGCGTTTCAAACGTCCAAATGCGACCATTCGGAATACTGCTCGCGCCGAGATCGATGACTCCCGCTGCTGCCGCGATCGCACTCGGATCAACATCGGGATTGAGCGCAACAATCCAGGTATCCGTTTCCTTCAGAATTTCGTCATCGTAGCGCGTCAAATCAGCATCCGCCGCCAGGGCAAACCGCGCCGCATTGGACAAACCCGATGCAGACTCCGATGTCATGTTGTCACTGATCGTGTCGTCACCCGACAACACAAAGAACGATCGCGACGTTTGAATTGAACCACCCAGGCTACCATCAACATCCTGGTCATAGGCACGACCCACAAGCTGGTAGTGACCAGGCGTCAGACCTGTTAGCTCAAATTCAAATCCAAACCGAGCTGAACCATCACCACCGGGCTTAAACTCGGTGACATTTTGAGCAATATCGATAATCTCGCCCTCACCACCGTCCTCGCGCACGAGCCAAAAGTCCACCTGGCTCATGTTGTCCCAACCATCGGGATCGGCGGTTATGGCGTTCGTAAACTTCACCGTTTCATCGGTGGTGTAGAGCGGATAGATCGAAAAGTCGAGCAGATTGGGGCGCTGGATAACGGGATCGGGTGTATCGATCAGAGGGTCGGTCTGCCCTGGCACGGTAATGCGAAAGGTTTCGCTAAACCCAATGCCACTATCACCGGCTGCATCGATCGCTGTGACCCGCAGGCTATAACGTCCCGCCGCCGAGGTTGCAGCTAGGGCGATTTCCACTGAAAAGCGAGCGGTGTCATCATCACTGGCCGTTAGCGTGTCGATCGTGGTGGTCTGTACCGACTGACCTGCCGGATCAAGGAGATCGATCACAATCCGGTCAATATCCGCCCAGCCATCCGCGTCGGTGACTTGACCGGAGAGGGTCAGTGTTGTGCCGTAAGTTTGAGAGGTCGGTAGCGCCTCCAGGATCGGAGCCGCTGGAGCGGTATTGGTCGGATTGGGATCAGCCGGATCAGGATCAGGATCGATCGTTACGTTAGAGCTGGGAATCACAAGCTCGATCGCCACGATCGCCGCGCCCGCATTACGTCGATCGTGAGGGGTCAGTGTTAGACGATAATCACCCGCTTCCAAACCATCCGTAATGACACCGCGATCGATCGAAAAGGTTTGACCCTCACCGCTGGGCGTCAGGTCGATCGCGATCGTCCGCACCACCGCACCCGACCCATCAACCACCTCTGCCGTCAGTCCGTCAATATCCCACGCGCCATTGCCATCGCTCACCGTCCCCGAGAGTGGAAACTCGCGCCGATCTAACCCCGTGACATCAAACTCAACGATCGGCGCAACATTATCCCAACGCGGCACTAACGTACGCCAATCATCCTGACCCGGTGCAATTCGGATCAACTCATCGATCGCGCCAATGCCACGCGGGGTCACGCCCGTTAACCGAAACCCAAAATCGTTATAGTCCCGATCCGATCCAAGGTCGATGCGCTTGTCTTCCATGACGTAGATGTCACGAGCGGCAACGGCAATCTGACCAAAGTAGAAGTTATCGTCCGGGTTGGCTGTGGCGATCGAAAATAAAGGCCGTTTATCACCGCCGATTTCAGGATTGACCAAGACTTCCGCAAAGGTTCCGTTGGGGATCAGCACGATCGCCACCGTATCCCCCGGTGTCATTTCGAGGATCTGACTACCGCGATACTCTCCCGCTTCGTTGTGGAACAAATCGATCCAGGGATTATCAACGCGATCGTTGACCAGACGATGGCCGAGAACGGAGTTGGACAATACGCGATCGATGATTTCGCGCGTCCAGTCCGCCGATCCCCAGGTCAAATCCTCCAAATCACGCAGGCTCACGATTCCCGCTTCACCTTGATAGCGGCCACCATCGAGGCTGTAGTCAAACTCTAGCTGTCCGTTCGCCCCCACAATAAACACACCATCGGCGGCATCGGCGGCACGTTCCCCCGTGAGCGGGTCGATCGAGCCACGACCACCAGGCGCGATCGCCAAGGTGTAGTCGAGATCCTGATCGGTGCGTCTAACCTCCAGCGAATACAGAATGCCGCCGTCCAAGTTCGTTAGCGCAATCTCACCCCCACGATCATCCGCACCCGGTTCCGCGACGATCGCACCATTTTGATCCCGTACCGTCCAGCCCAAATCTGCGCCCAACGAAAAGACAACATCCTGCGATCCCGGCAGACTGAACTGAAATACATCCGTTGATTCAAGCGTCGAAACCCGATCGGTCCGCTGGGTGGAGGCAGTGAGCAAGCCGAGATCGATAAAAGCCATGACGAAAAACCCTGGTAGATGCGCCTGAAAGCGAGGCAGAATGATGGCGAAGTGGGGAAATGAGCGGCAAAGGGGTCCATCCCAACAGACCTATCAGGCTGAGGCTGCACAATTTACGAAAAGATCGCGATTGAATTTGCGATCGTTCTCCAAATCTTGGTTAACCTCAAACCTGGGTCTCAAAACTCGGCATTTAGACCGAGCCTCAAACCTCACGCTCAGACTGAACCCGTTACGGTAAACTTTCCCGAACAACACCATTTCGCTATAGCTAGAATGCCGAACCGCCTGACGGAATAGATCACACGTGCCGAAACTTCATCAAATCTTTAAACCGCTTTCCGAAAACACGGATTTGTAAAGATAAGACCCGGAGTACAGACCCGTGAATCAACAGAGAACGGCGTGTAAATGTATGGAGAAACGCCTTATTTGGACGAAGAACTGCCGTAGATTTACAGGGATTTGCTGTGAACCGATTAAGGTCTGACACACGACGAAAAAATGCCAGGACTGATGCAAAATACCGCACGGTCAATTGACAGTGAGTTGTGTTGTCGGTCATTTTACAAATTCCGGTAAATTCAGGACACACAACCGGATAGGTATAGATCAACGAATCACCTTGGGCGATGATCCCGGTGTTGAAGTTGTATCGGGGCCAGTGGGTGAATGTAATCTTCCAATGCTGATAGCAGCGAGGGATCAATGGTAAAACGCGCGATTCTCAAGTGTTATGGCGATCTCGCACGTACGGGGTTACGGGTCGAACTCGCGATCGGCGAAATTAACTGTGACCCACAACAGGTTTTATCGGCCACCCTGGAACCCGCACCGGATCTACAGGCGTGTCTCCAACGGCATTGGGATGAAAACTATCGGGCGTTGGTGGTGCAGCGGACACGATCATTGCTCTTGAACTCACAACACCCTGATGTACTGGATCAGCCGGATGAACCCGATGAACCCGATACGATTCCTGGCGAGAATACGAGCAATCTGGACAAACAGACCCCATCAGATCCCGAGTCACCAGCCCCCGACCCTCCAGCTTCACACCGATCCACGAGTCAATCCAACCCTTTGGGATCGATGCGAGCCATCCGTCCGACCTCACTCCGCAAAACCCGTCAGGCTCTGAAGGAACAGTGCGAACAGTCGGAAAAGGATGTGCGTGACAAGTTTCTAGCGTGGCTGGCTGCATCCCCGACTTTTTTGGAGTTGACCCTCAAGGCACGGGACGAACTGCGAATCGAGGAGCCGTCCCTGTTCGTGATCCAGCACGATGACCTAGAGGTGCGTCGGTTGCCGTGGCATGAATGGTCGTTATTTCGCGATCGCCCCAAAGTTGAGCCCAGCTATGGGGATTTGATGAAAAATCAGATCCGCATTGCCGACTCACCCCGTCGCGATCGGGCGCGTATTTTGGTGATTTTAGGCAATTGTGAGGACATTAATACAGACCCCGATCGGCAGTTTTTTCAGGAGATTCAAGCAACCTCGGGAGCGGATATTGTCTTTTTGGAGGCCCCAAAGCGTGAAGAGGTCAATGAACAGCTTTGGGAACAGGGATGGGACATCATCTTTTTCGCCGGACACAGCACCAGCCAATCCGAGGAGGCGAGAATTTATCTCAATGCCCACGGGGATCACCTGACGATGACGGATCTGTGGCATGGACTTCGGCGGGCGCTTGATAACGGCCTGAAACTGGCAATTTTCAACTCCTGTGACGGGTTGGGATTGGCCCAGGGGCTCGACGATCGCCAAATTCCATTTACGATCGTCATGCGTGAAGCGATCGCCGATCAGGTCGCGCAGCAGTTTCTACGCCATTTTCTCGATGCATTCATCCGCAAGGAATTATCGCTGCCGGAAGCGGTCCGCGAAGCACGGGAGAAAATACATGTATTTCGCAATCAAATCCCCTGTCCGTCGTGGTTGCCAGTGGTGGTTCAGCAGCCCTATATGGGTTTGTTGTACTGGGCTGATTTGGTGCAGTCCGCCGAACCGGTACGGATCGAAGCTGATGCACCACCGATCGCCCATCCTGATCTGGTAACACCACCCACCGCGACCCAGGCCGCACCATTGGCACGATCGTCGTGGCATCGTCTGACTCAGCGTCGTGCTGCCACGATCTCGGCCCTGTGTCTGGCTTTACCCGTGATCAGTTATACCGGGTCGGATTTTTTGACCGATCAGGGACGAGAAGCCTATCAAATGGTAACCAGCGATCGGGGGTGGGCGATGAAAAAGGCGAAGCTTTTCTTTAGCTTGGCGGTTCGTCTGAATCCGTGGAATGGTGAAGCGTTCATGTTTCGCGGCAGTCTTTACGAAGATGCAGGAGACATCGAAACAGCTCGGACGTATTACACCCGATCGAAAGATCTTGAACATGGAGGCGGTTGCAGCAATTTGGGGCTACTGCAAACGATGGCCGATCGTGACTATGCCACCGCCCACATCACGCTTAGTCACTGTGATTACCTGATCCCCAACGATAATCGGATCTATAAAGCCGCAAATTTGAAAAATTGGGGACAGTTATTTTACGAAGAACAAAACTATCCTGCGGCTGAAGCGGCATTGAAGGAATCCTTACAATTTCAGCCCGAGAACGGTAAATCGAGCTGCTTACTGGCGAAGACTTTAGAGCAGCTCGATCGCCACTCAGAAGCCAAAGCGTATTGGCAGGATTGCTTACAAAATGCATCGGACTATTATCCCGAGGTTCAGCAGTGGCATCGCGAAGCCGAGCAGGAATTGTCTTCGCGTCCCCCAACGAAAACTCGGGATCTGATGGCGATCGAACCCGTTGCCCTGTAATGGTTCCGATTATTGCGCTTACCCTCTTGTTCGGATTAACAACCATGCCCCATGTTTCTCGCCTCTCCGCTTTTGCCGCGTCCCTCCTTCTCAGTACCACGTCGGCGCTCCTTTCCGGCGTGGTTCTCCGCCCCGTCCTAGCCGAAACAGACCCACCCAATCCGGGCGGCCCACGCCCGATTTATGATGCGACTGCCCCTTACATCATTGCGCCGCGTAATTCGGAGTTGCTCGATCAAACTCCCCGTTTTCAGTGGACTCGGGTGCAAAATGTTGCGTCCTACGTCGTGAGTCTGGAAAGTGCCGATCGTGGTGTCTTTTGGCAAACCGAGGTTGAGGGCACAGAGGTGGTTTTTGATGGCGCACCGCTGGCTGCCGACACCGACTACACCCTAAAAGTTAAGGCACGTTCTCAGGAAACTGGCCGCACGGATAATACTGAGGTTACGACCTTTTACATCATCCCGGAGGCTGAACGCACCGCGATCGAGGCCGAGTTACAGCGTCTTGAAACAACCCTAGATCTCAACGATCGCGGCACACTCCTCGAAAGCCAGGTCAGATTATTATCTGAGGAGGGCTTGATTGGAGATGCGATCAACCTGCTGGATCTGGAGTTAGTCAATAATCCCGATAGTCTCGATGCGGTTTGCTTACTGCGTGACCTCTTCGAGCAAACCAAGGACCCAACACTGAAGGCACTGGGTATTCCAGAGCAGCTCGATCAGTATCGTATCGATCGTAATCTTGGAAGCTGTGAGGTAACCGAGACTTCAGAGACCGAGATCTAGGGCTAGAATTGTCAGCAAAATCCTAGCATTTTAGGACAACGTGACCTCCTCACGTTGGCTTATGTGTTGAGGGTGACGCAGCTTCCACTCCAAAGTTTGCCGATCGAGCCAATCGAGTGATCGATGCATCGCCCACCAGGGATCGGGGTCGCCGTAGCGTTGTTGGCAGGCGCGATCGCTACGGTGGGCAATGTGGCCGCCGTGTTCCGTTAGGAGTAGCTCGATCGCTGGGTTGTCAGCGCAAGCCTGCCGCAAATCATCCGTGAGGGTGGGGTCGAACATGGGATCGTTCGCCGCGTAGATAATCTGGGTGGGGATGCGGAGGCTGGGTAAAAACGGCAACGGTGAGGTGGCATCAAAGTAGTCTTCGACGGTGGCAAAGCCGAGGGGACCGATCGCGTATTCCCGGTCGTAGTCCCAAATGGTGTGAACGCGATCCAGTTTGCTGAGATCGACCGCGTTGGGGTGGTGGTGGTGAATATCGCGAACAAGCTGGTGAATGTTGTGTGTAATGCTGCGATCGATCCGTCGCCCGAGGTCATGACTGGCGAGGTAGTGTAGCGATCGGGTGGAATGAAGACTAGGAGCGAGGGTGGTGACACCGCCAATGTCTTGGGGCAGAAGTTGGGGATGATCCTCCAGATGGGGATAGCTTGACCCGATCGACGCTGGGGGGTGGGTCGCAAGCCTGTGGGCAAAGTCGGAGCTGTATTTCGCAGCCCACAACGCTAATTGACCGCCGAGTGAATAGCCGTAGAAAAAGAGGGGAACGGGATAATTTTTCTGTTTCAGCCAGTGGGCAGCACAGAGAAAATCGCGCCCTTCGTAGAGGCCATCGCTGGTAAAAACGGGTGCGTGTGCGACGCTTTTACCGTGGGCTCGCCAGTCCAGCAGTAAGACGGCATACCCCTGATCGCGGGCGTGCTGGGCAAAGCGGCGAAGATACCATTGATTTTCGATGGCCCCCGTAATGCCGTAGGTGGCAATGATCGTGCCGCGCTGGTTTTCGGTAAGGGGTGTGAGCCAGCCATGCAGGGGGATGCCGTCGGCTCCAGGAACGGTGACCGGCTGATAGTGGTGGCGATCGGTGGCTTGGTTTAACCACCGCGCTCCCGTCCACCACGCACCGTGTAGGGTCATCATCAGCCCATCGCGCAACCAGATCGGGGGCGAATAGGTGTTGTGGTTTGGCATGGTTGAGTCGAATACTGTAGCGCCGCGATCGAATTCAATCACGTCCGCCTGTCGATTTTCCCGCGCCACCCGCACCAGCAACGCTGCGATCGCCAAGCTTGACACCATCGAGCTCCCCCCATAACTAAACATCGGTAGTGGTAACCCCGTGGTCGGCAACACCCCCGTCACAACACCGATGTTAATTGACGCTTGGCCGACCAAGGCGACTAAGGCACCGATCGCCACAAGTTGATGACTCAGGCGGGGCGAGGAGGCCGCAATCCACCAGGCCAACCCCGCATAGATCAGCAAAAACAGAATCGCCACACTACACCCAACAAAGCCGAATTCTTCCGCAAACACCGCGAAAATAAAATCGCTGTACTGAATCGGTAGGGCGGATATTTTTTGGGCTGACTGTCCAAAACCACTACCCCAAAGGCCACCAGCGGCCACCGCTACCAAACTTTGCACGAGCTGATAGCCATCGCCATCGGCCACATCCCAGGGATTGAGAAAGGACATAATGCGGCGTCGCTGGTAGTCCTGCAAGGCCAAGCTCAACGCGGCCAGGGTTCCACCCCCGATCGCCGTCATGCCCAGCAGCGACCAGGATAGCCCCGCCGCGATCGCCATCAGCCACAGAATAATGCCGCACATCAGCGTTGTACTCAGGTTCGGCTGAAGCAGGATCGCCGCCAAAATCGCCGACGCTAGGGCAAACCAGAAAATCCGCTCACGAGGCGGAATCCGATTCCAGCGTCCGTAAATGTAGGCGGCTTGCAAGATTAAACAGGGCTTGATCGGTTCCGAGGGCTGGATCGGTACGATGCCAACTTCGATCCAGCGGGTCGCACCGTTGACGGTGGTTCCGAGGCCGGGGATCAGGGTTAAAACCAGCAGAATCAGCAGGCCCAGAAGGACAAGGCGCGATCGGGTGAGGAGGTATTTCAGCGGAATCCGGGCGATCGCATTAAAGCCCGCCAAACCGATGACCGTCCAAATTAACTGGCGTTTGACGTAATAGAGGCCGTCCCCGGTGTTGGTCAGTGCTTCGCTGTAGGAGGCAGAAAACAGCATAATCAGCCCAACGGCGACCCAAATCAGGGTCATCCAGCGCAACAGACGCGCTTCCCAGCCCCAGTTTTGGGCGTCGGCGTCGTAGACCGGGAAGATGAAATG
>RDYZ01000407.1 GCA_004293855.1 Oscillatoriales cyanobacterium
CCGTGGGTGGCTTCCACACGGATCGGCTTCATCAGATAGAGCGAAATCAGCTCAACAGCATTCGAGACGTACAGCGGCAATTTCTGGAAGAACTTGACCAGACCGTTGGAGTTCGACTGCGCGATTTCTGCCAGTTTATTGTTATTGGCAAAACAAACATCTAGGCGACCGTAAAACTCGGGATTTTCCACATCCAGGACGATCGGGAAGACGCGACCAGCGGTTTCGTTGGTTTTCTTGATGACGTGAATGTCGTACTCACGGGCATCCAGACCCAGCGCACCGTAAAAGTCCGCCCGTTGCAGGTCATTGAGGTACATCGTCGCGAAGACCGACAGCAGGAAGAAGCGGCACCAGAGGCGAGCTTTCCAGTCGTTCAGTGTGTCCGGTTGCGCCCGCATGATGGCATCGAAAAAGTCACCGTGACGGTTTTCGTCTTGGCACCAGTTTTCAAAGAAGTTGAACAGCGGATAGATCCGGTTTTCGGGGTGCTGTTCGAGGTGACGGTAGATCGTGATGTAGCGCCAGTAACCAATTTTTTCGGAAAGGTAGGTGGCGTAGAAAATAAACTTCGGCTTGAAGAAGGTGTAGCTACGGGCTTTGGTCAGGAAACCCAGGTCAAGCTGAAGGTTGAAGTCTGACATGGCCTTGTTCAGGAAACCCGCGTGGCGAGCTTCATCACGGCACATCAGATTAAAACACTCAGCCAGTAGCGGATTGCGATTTTTGAGGCGACGTCCGAGTTCTTTGTAGAGCAGGAAACCGGAAAACTCTGCGGTGCAGGATCGTTCGAGAAATTCAACGAATAGCTCGCGCTCTTCGCCGGTGATGTGATCCCAGGTGGCGTCAAACTGCTCGTCGCGGACAAAGTGATGACGGTTGTAATCGACGCGGAATTCTTCGAGAATCGCTCGCAATTCATCTTCGTTGACGGAAATGTCCATCTTGGCCATTTCCTCGAAGTCGGTCGTGTAGAAACGAGGGGTTAGGATCGTTTCCTTCGCGGGCGACTTGACGCCGGGGCGCATCTGATCGATGGCTGGTTTTTTGACGGAATCTACCATGGGAATTTGTGAGGTATTGCTGCGATCGCGAGAACTACGGTATCCGCGTCACCAAACGCGCATCGGTACTGTAGATCTAGGCTTTAAATTGTATGTAATTAGGTCTCAGTGTATCAACGGGCTGAAAAGCGATCTGGCGACTGTCGTAAAAAGTTACAACATGTTGCGTTTTGGGATCGTGTGTTGCGTTAGGGTTGCCCGATCGCCTAATCCGTTTGGCTTTCACACCGACGGCTTGATTAAACCGGATGAGCTCCAAACTCCGATCGCCGTAAATATCGTTAATATGCTCCTGGCAGCACTCGATCGCGAACTCATTTAAATCGGCTTCTTCCACCCCGTAGCGCAGCTCAAATTCCGTGGCATCCACCCGACAAAACGCCGGTCGATCGTCGTAGACCCGACATTCACGGGTGTCGCGATCGTAATTCACGCACCAGCCATCATCCGCCACCATCCCGAGATACAGCGTCAGCTCTTCGGGGGTGAGATAGTCGCCGAGGTCAGGCCGTTCGCTGGGTTCGAGATAGCAGCACGCCCCGCAGTTTTTGACACATTGCCACGTTGCCATTGCTCTAAGTCCTCGCCGCCCGCTGCACACGTTCCTTACTCTGTCTACTGTAGAGTAAATCTTTCGACTTTATGCGCCTTCGGAGCTGTAAGTGTACGTGTCATTCTGTAAACTTTCTTAAATCATTGGATGACACAGCCGCTAGTATGATTAACGGCATTAGCACTTTGCGATCGATATAACGCAACCGTTTTCGGAGATTTGAATTGATATGGAAGCTTTAACATCTGCCCTGTCCTCGATCAACTGGGAAGTCATTGCCCAGCTCACGTTTGTCGGTCTGATCATCCTGGCCGGTCCGATCGTCGTGGGTTTGTTGGCGCTGCGTGGTGGCGATCTCTAGATCGTTCTTGTCTAGATCCAGGCACACATCCGTTAATTTCCAGAGGTGTGGCGATCGCGATCGTTCGCGTCAGCACCATTCAATAGCCGCATTCGTGACCGTCTTGATGAGGTTACGAGTGTGGTTATTTTTATGCGGGCAATTTTTGCGGGCAACGTGTCGGTTGACCGTTGGACTCTGGAACGGTTGGTCACTGTCTTGACAAACGGCACGAACTAAGACAATGTGCAACACAAGCCGAGTAAGACTCCCGGCACGAGTTCATGTTAATCAGCTCGGATTTACTGCTTCACTTTCAGCGCTGTCGCCGTCGCGCATTTCTCGACACCTACGGCGATGCTCGACGTAAGGCTCCGTCGGACAATTTTTTACTTAAGTTACGTGAAGATAGCCAAGCGTACCGCGATCTGGAGCTGGCGAACTATCAACACTACGAACAACCGCAGTTTACGCGGGGCAACTGGCGTGATGGTGCGATGCAAACCCTCGATTTTATGCGATCGGGAGTGGAGTGCATCTATCACGGAGTGCTGATGACCCTGTGGCGTGATGATGTGGTCTTAGTGGCGACGCCGGATCTGTTGGTTCGGGTGGACACGCCGTCGGAGTTGGGCGACTGGAGCTACGTTTGCAAAGATATTCGATTTGGTAAACGTCCTAAACTGGACTATCAACTTGTGTCGGTGTTTCACGGGTTTGTGTTGGCGGGGGTGCAGGGCGTGTGGCCGGAGGTGGCGGAGATTGCCCTCCGCGATCGCGGGGTGCATACGGTGAGTTTCGAGCATCGCACCCAGGAAATGTTTGCAACGCTGGCGGGCTGTGTCGCGATGCTGCACGATCGCCAGGAACCGGATCTATTCCTCTCGCGCCAAAAATGTAGCCTGTGCCATTGGCACGCTGACTGTCATCAGATTGCGATCCGCGATCGCCATTTATCGCTGCTTCCTGGTGTTACGCCCAATCGTTTTGTCCAACTCGCGGCGTTGGGTCTCCAGACGATCGAGGATATTTTGGCTTTGCCATTCGATCGGCTAGTCCTATCCGTGGGGCCTGAAAATGCCGCGCAAATTTTCCGCCAAGCCCAGGCCAATCTCAACAATTTGGCGATCCCGCTCACGCTACCGATTTCCCTGGTCAGCGATGTGGATCGCCTGCGTCAGGCGTTAGCAGACCCGGCGGTGGATCTGTTGCCCGAAAAAATCCTGCCGCTGATGGTTGCGGAGGCTTTTCCCAATTTTGAGATCGAGCTGCATTTTGACATTGAAGCAGAGCCCGATCGGGATGTGGATTTTTTGCTGGGTGTCTTAGAGGTGAACCGACGCACGGGACAGCAACAGTTTCATGCCTTCTTGGCGGAAACTCCCGAGGAGGAGGAACGCATTTGGGCTGAGTTTGTCGCGTTCATGGTGTCGCGCCCTGCTGTACCGATCTACCATTTTTGTGATTACGAGGTGAAAACGATCGCCCGTTTGGCACAGCGTTACGGGACACCAGCGGCACAGTGGCAAACGATCGCCGATCGCTGCGTGGATTTGCACTGGTGGGCCACAAAAACGGTGGTTATGCCCGTGGAAAGCTACTCACTCAAGGCGATGGCGCGATGCTTGGGCTTCGAGTGGCGCGATCCGCGAGCCAATGGAGCCCAGTGTATTTGCTGGTATAACGAATGGCTGGAGACGGCGGATCGCGATCGGCTGGCTTGGATTGTGGACTACAACGA
>RDYZ01000408.1 GCA_004293855.1 Oscillatoriales cyanobacterium
AGTGAAGAAATACGAAGCAATTCTTAGAGCGACAACAGCGCAGGCGAGACGATGCGAATTATTTTGATGACCGGAAAAGGCGGCGTTGGTAAAACCTCCGTGGCCGCAGCTACGGGGTTACGCTGTGCCGAACTGGGCTACCGTACCCTCGTGCTCAGTACCGATCCGGCGCACTCGCTTGCTGATAGTTTTGACCTCGAACTAAGCCACGAGCCCAAAAAAATCCGCGAAAACCTCTGGGGCGCAGAACTCGACGCCCTAGTCGAACTGGCCGACAACTGGAGCGCCGTCCAGCGTTACATCACCCAAGTGCTCCAAGCGCGGGGTCTCGATGGCGTTCAAGCCGAAGAGCTGGCGATCCTGCCGGGGATGGATGAAATTTTCGGCCTGGTGCGGATGAAACGCCATTACGACGAAGGCGAATACGATGTCTTGATTATCGACTCGGCTCCCACCGGGACAGCCCTGCGATTGCTGAGTTTGCCGGAGGTGGGTGGCTGGTATATGCGCCGGTTTTATAAGCCGCTGCAAGGGTTGTCGGTGGCGCTGCGTCCGTTGGTCGAGCCGTTGTTTAAGCCGATCGCCGGGTTCTCACTTCCCGACAAAGAAGTCATGGATGCCCCCTACGAGTTTTACGAACAAATCGAAGCCCTCGAAAAAGTCCTCACCGACAACACCCAAACCACCGTACGCTTGGTTACCAATCCCGAACGGATGGTGATTAAGGAATCCCTGCGAGCCCATGCGTACCTGAGCCTTTACAACGTGGCCACCGACATGGTCGTCGCGAACCGGATTATTCCCGACAGTGTCACCGACCCGTTTTTCAAGCGCTGGAAAGAAAACCAGGTGCAGTACAAGCAGGAAATTCATGATAATTTCTCGCCGTTGCCCGTGAAAGAAGTGCCGCTCTATTCCGAAGAAATGTGCGGTTTGGCCGCGCTCGAACGCCTGAAGGAAACGCTGTACGGCGATGAAGATCCCAGCCAGGTGTATTACAAGGAAAATACAATCCGCATTGTTCAAGAAGACGGATTTTACAGCCTGCAACTCTATCTGCCAGGGGTTCCGAAAAGTGATGTGCAGCTCTCGAAAACCGGTGATGAGCTGAACGTTCGCATTGGTAACCACCGCCGTAACCTCGTCTTGCCCCAGGCGTTGGCGGCGTTGCAACCGGCGGGCGCAAAGATGGAAGAGGACTACCTTAAGATTAAGTTTGCGGAGGCGGCTCGGGTTTAACATCCGCTTTAAGATCCACAGGTGAATGTCTACGGCTGAGGTGTCTCGCCGCTTGATCTATGCCTTATCAGACCGTGCGCGGCGTTGACCACTTTTATCAGTGGATTACGTCCAACGATCGCGCCAAGGATACTGCACCCGATCGCGAGTCGGGTCGCCCGGTCATGGTTTTCATCCACGGCTGGGGCGGTTCTTCGCGCTACTGGGAATGCACGGCGCGATCGCTGACCGATCGGTTTGACTGTCTGCTCTACGACCTGCGCGGCTTTGGCCGATCCAGCTTACCCACCCCCGATCGCCACGCCGCGCCCCGTTTCGCCACCAAAGCCGAACTTGAGCGGGACTACGCTCTCGAAACCTACGCTGACGACCTCGCTGACCTGCTCGATGCCCTTGGTCTCGATCGCGTTTCACTCAACGCCCACTCTATGGGCGCCTCGATCGCGACCCTATTTCTAAACCGTCATCGCGATCGGGTCGATCGTGCCATCCTCACCTGTAGCGGCATTTTTGACTACGACCCCCTCACTTTTAATCTGTTTCACGCCGTTAGCCGTTGGGTTGTGATCATCCGTCCGCACTGGATGGCCGCGATCGCCGGACTCGAAGGGCTATTCATGCAGCGTTTTCTCCATCGCGACATTCCCATCCAAGACAAGCGCGACTTCCTCACCGACTTCGTCCTGGCCGACTTTGACGCCGCCCTCGGCACGATCTACACTTCAGTTAGCCGCCACGCCGCGACCATCATGCCGCAGGAATTCGCACGGGTGGACGTACCGACGCTCCTCGTCGCCGGAGAACACGACATCATCATCCCAGCCGTCATGGGCGAACGTGCCGCCAAACTCAGCCCTGCGATCGACTACTGCGAAATTCCGGAGACGGCACACTTTCCGATGTTGGAAGACTCAAGCACCTATCGATCTGCGATCGTAGACTTTCTCAACTAGGGATCGTCATCAGTTCAATTTCACTAAATTCCACCAATTTCACCGAATTCCACTAAATTCCAAGAATTAAATGCTTAGGGCTGACTCCGCAGGGTTACAGCCCCGGATGCTTGGAGTTGCATCGTTCAACAGCGCACGCGATCCGGATTCTTATGATTTATTCATTGATGGCACGCCCTAAACCTGTGAGGCTTAATCATTCCACATGCCGAGCATTAACATTCTGACCTGGCACAACGGCGCCGGACTTACATTCTGACCTGGCACAACGGCGCCGGACTTCAGCAAGATTCTCAATGTTTAGCCAATATTTTGACGCAAGCGGGCTTTACTGTAACGCAAACTGATCTACGCCCTTCTGTCCGCAAAAATCAATGGTTATCGAAATTTGGTCGCCTAGAACCCCTCATTGATAAAGGCTTGCAAGTCTATCAAAGCTACAGTCATCGTTTTAGGAAAAAATATAAACTTTTTCAGCAACAACCCTACCTTTACGATATTAATATTTTTTTAGAATTCGTCGATTCGAGTCGTTTTTCTCAAGCTCGAAAAAACTGTTTCATTCCCAATCAAGAATGGTTCTCACTCTGGCAACATTTAACCTTAAAATCCTTCGATCAAATTTTATGCAAAACCCTACATGCCTACGATATTTTTCAGCGCTTAGGTCATGCCGTCAGCTATATCAGCTTCACCAGTCCTGATCGCTATCACGACGAGTTTGAAACGGACTATAACGCCTGTCTTCATCTTGCCGGACGTAGCCCTCTAAAAGGTACACAGACCATTATCGACGTTTGGCGTCAACATCCGGAATGGCCGCAGCTTCAGGTGATCCAACGGTCGTCTCGCCTGCCTGCAACGTCGCTTCCTGACAATATTACGTACATTCAAGGTCATGTGGATCTGGAGGTCTTAACCGCAATGCAGAACCACTGTGGTCTCCGCATTCAAACCTCGGAAGCGGAGGGATTTGGCCATGTTTTGGTTGAGGGGATGAGCTGTGGTGCGGTTATGGTGACGACGGATGCACCACCGATGAATGAGCTGGTGACCCCCGATCGTGGTTTTTTGGTTGCTTACAATCGGTCTACACCCAAGGATTTAGGGCGTCGATATTATGTTGATCCAAATCAGCTAGAACAGCAGCTTGAGGCAATCTTTAAATTAAGTCTGGAACAACGTCGGGTGATCGGTCAAAATGCACGAGATTGGTATCTCAAAAACGATCATTTATTTAAACACAATATCATCCAGGTTATGCATGATTTATTGATGCATAACCTGGATGATGATCGAAAACGTTACGATTAACAGTTGCGTGAGTTAGACGTGAGTAAAACTAGACCAAAACGGCTTTGAGTTCCGTGCAAAACGTCTCGATCGCGGCCAATCCTTCCGCAGGCGTTCCTTCTGACAGTCGCTTAACGATCGCGCTACCGACGATCGCCGCATCAGCGCCCCAATCCCGCATTTGCTTCGCCTGCTCCGGCGACGAAATCCCGAAGCCAACACCGATCGGTTTATCCGTCTCTTGACGCATTTCGGCGATTAGCTCCTCAACCCGTGATGCTACCGTTGTCCGCGTTCCGGTCACGCCGGTCACGCTCACGAGATAGATGAACCCGCGTGATTTCGCGACGATCGCCTTGATCCGATCGTGCGGACTCGTCGGAGCCACCAGCAAAATGAGTTCGATGCCGTATTTTTCGGTGACGGCGATTAGGGTTTCGGATTCTTCGAGGGGTAAATCGGGAACGACGAGACCTTTGGCGCCGACAGCGGCGATTTTGGCGATGAAGGCTTCGATGCCGCGATGCAAGATCGGGTTGTAGTAGGTGAAGAGAACGATCGGAGCGGCGATCGTCGGGCTAACCCGTTCGACGAGGTCAAGGACATCATCGAGGTGTGTGCCATTGGCTAGGGCGCGGGTTGCGGCGGCTTGAATCGTGGGGCCGTCGGCGAGCGGGTCAGAGTAGGGCACGCCGAGTTCGATGATGTCTGCACCGGCGCGATCGAGCACGCGAAGCGCTTCTGCCGTGGTCTCGAGATCGGGATCGCCCGCCGTGATGAAGGGAATTAAGGCGCATTTCTGCTCGCTGCGGAGTTGGGCGAAACGCTCGGAAATCGAAGTCATGGCAGAGGATAAAAACGTTAAAGAAGAATGACGTATCAGTCGTGAATTAAGGCTAGCGCCGGGGGTTAATC
>RDYZ01000046.1 GCA_004293855.1 Oscillatoriales cyanobacterium
GCATCCAAGGCCGCACTAGCCGCCTCCAGGGTGGGGAAAAAGCGCGTTTGCAGCGTCTCGCCCCGCCGATCGATCAAAATGCCCTGGCCGTATTTCGTCCGAAACTCCTCCAGCGTCCCCAGCTCGATCGATCGGCCGGCATCCATAATGCAAATCCGATTACAGAGGTATTCCACCTCCTCCATGTAGTGCGTCGTCAACAAAATCGTCATGCCCTGACGGTTGAGATCGAGGACGATTTCCCACAGGCGGCGGCGGGTTTGGGGATCGAGCCCCACGGTCGGTTCATCGAGAAAGAGAATTTGCGGCTCGTGCAGCAGGGCGCGGGCGATTTGTAGGCGACGCTTCATGCCGCCGGATAGGGTTTTGACGAGGTCATCTTGACGATCGAGCAAAGCCACGTAATCCAACCACTGGCGGATACGCAGGGCGCGATCGCTCTTGGGCAAATGGTGCAACCGCGCGTGAAATTCCATGTTTTGCCACACGGTTAAGTCCACATCAACGCTGGTTTGTTGCAGCACCACACCAATGGTTTGCTTGACCTGCTGTGCCTGCTGCACCGTATCAAATCCAGCGATCTCGATCTGTCCGGCGCTGGGTTTGGTCAGTGTCGTAAGCATCCGAATGGTCGTGGATTTGCCTGCACCGTTGGGGCCAAGCAAGCCGAACATTTCCCCCGGCGCGATCGCAAAGGATAAATCATCGACGACCGGGCGATCGCCAAAGGTTTTACAAACGGAGTTGAGACGGACGGCGGCGGGTTGCATGACGATGGAAAACGATTACGGCGGGAATACGAGCGTTTACATTACGTTACGTTAGTCTTGCCGGAATTGATCGCGATCGGGATTGCGATCACGATCCTCGGCACAGACTTTAGACTGTATGCGACGATAAAGGCCAGCGTGATCCCCCTGACGGATGGGCGCGGCAGCCTCCATTTTTTACATTGCTCCCTATGGATACCAAAACTTTTAAACGCACGTTGCAAAAGTCCGATCGCTACCACCGTCGGAGTTTTGGGCATGGTGCAGAGGTCGAAGCGACGCTCCAAACCGAGTATCAAAGCGCGTTGGTGGCCGAGTTGCGGGCGGCGAATAATACGCTGACCCGTGGCGATGTGACGATTCGGCTCGCGGAGGCGTTTGGGTTTTGTTGGGGGGTTGAGCGTGCGGTGGCGATCGCCTACGAAACCCGAACCCATTTTCCGACCGAGCGCATTTGGATTACGAATGAGATTATTCACAATCCCGGTGTGAACGATCGCCTACGGGAGATGAATGTGGGCTTTATCGAAGTGAAGGACGGTGAGAAAGATTTTTCCGTCGTCGATACAGGCGATGTGGTGATCTTGCCCGCCTTTGGTGCAACGGTGCAGGAAATGAAGCTGCTCGATGATCTCGGCTGTACGATCGTCGATACCACCTGCCCTTGGGTCTCGAAGGTGTGGAATAGCGTCGAAAAGCACAAAAAACACGAGTACACCTCGATCGTGCATGGCAAGTATAAACACGAGGAAACCCTGGCGACGACCTCGTTTGCGGGTAAATACCTGGTGGTGTTAAACCTCGAGGAAGCCCGCTACGTAGCCGATTACATCCTGAAGGGGGGCGATCGCGAAGAATTTCTCGCCAAGTTCAAACACGCCCATTCCGAGGGCTTCGATCCCGATGTGGATCTCGTACGGGTGGGCATTGCCAATCAAACCACCATGCTCAAAACCGAAACCGAGGACATCGGCAAACTGTTTGAGCATACGATGCTGGAAAAATACGGCCCGGTGGACTTAAACGCCCATTTCCAAGCGTTTAACACCATCTGCGACGCCACCCAGGAACGTCAGGATGCGATGCTCGAATTGGTGGACATGGATGATATCGATTTAATTTTGGTGATCGGTGGCTTTAACTCATCGAACACCACACACCTCCAGGAAATCGCGATCGAGCGTGGCATCCCGTCCTACCACATCGACAGCGCCGATCGCATTGGTCTCGACAACACGATCGAACACAAACCGCTTGATCGAGATCTGGAAATCCAAACCGATTGGCTTCCGGCGGGCAAACTGACGATCGGTGTCACCTCCGGCGCTTCGACTCCCGATAAAGCCGTGGAAGCCTCGATCGAAAAAATTCTGGCGATTAAATCCGATGTCAGTCGCGATGTTGTGATGTCGAGCTGATCACAGATTTAAGGTCTGGTACGGGGTTTGGTGCGGGGTCTGGTGCAGAATCGGAGCCTAACGGGCGTTATCGTCCGGTGCGCGATCAGTGCAAGACCCGTGATTCCAATCGGGGGAAGTCCGTAGTGTTGACGGAGCGCTGAGGGTATAGCCGACCTCTGTACGCGTCCACTGGGTCGCTTCGAGGAGTGGGGGGAAAGCCTCGCGATCGGCGATGCGGTTAGCCTCCACCATTTCACCTCGGGGGTCAACCCTCTGGGTGGAGGTGGGGGGGAGATTCTCGGCATCCTGGGAGGTCTGTGCCTCTGGGAGGTGGTGTAATCGGTGGGGAGTGATGACCGACACCTCTCCCCGCAGTGCCACATCCGGCGCATCCGGCTGACCCTGACGCCCCACCACCGTAAACCGGTTGTTGCGACCGCGCGATCGACAGGCATCAACCTCCACCTGATCCACCCCGGCGAAGGCTTTGGGGGTGTCGAGTAACCCTTGATCAAGCTGGACATCGGGACTGATGAGGCTGACCGTACCGCTCGATTGCAAACCCAGATCCGATGTGGCCGTAATGTCACTCAGGGGGGTGAGCTGATCGCGGAAGGTCAAACCAAACACACCCGCCGCCTCGATCGTCACCTGACCACCACTGCCGGTTTGGGCATTGGCGGTAATGTCGCTGTTATTGAGACCCACGACCGTATTGGCTTGGATCGTGATACTGCCACCAGTCGCGATACCGGTGGCATTGCTGGAAATCCCCGATCGGCTCTGGAGTTGAACCGTGTCAGCGGTAATGGTGATATTGCCTTCGGTGGCGGCGGCGGTTTCCGCTTCGATCGTTGCGCCGGTGTCAAGCTGTAGGCGATCGGCACGAATGAACAAATTCCCCGCCTGTTCTCCCTCCCCGATGCTATTAACCACCAAGGTCGCCCCGTCCCGCACGACCAATTCGGGGGTAACCACGGTCATATCTCCCGCTGCCCCCACCACATTGGCTGGACTGGGACTAAAAAAGCCCGACGGTGCGCCCGCCACTTCTGCATCGGCTCGAAGGGAACTGGGAAATTGACCATCGGGGGTGCGACCGCTCAGCTCGATCGACTCCGTAGCTCGGGCGGTCAAACGTCCCGCAGGTCCCGCCGCCAGCGCGGAGGTGAACACACTCGCGCCACCGGTAATGCTCAAGCGCCCGGTGGTCAGCTCGATGTCGCCCGCCTCACCCGTACCTCGGCTTTGGGTGGTGATCGCACTTTGGGATAAGCCATTGTCCGAGACGCCAGCCAGGTTAATGGACTCCGTGGCTCGCAAGATAATCGTGCCGCCTCGGGCTGGGCCAAAGGTTCCCGCACCGATCGAGCCACCATTGGAAATATCGATCTCCCGTGCGTTAATCGTCACAAGACCGCCGACCGTCACCACGCTACTAAAGACATTCGAGCCGATACCGCTATTAATCTGACCGTTGGCGGTGGTGCCGTCAATCTCGATACGATCGGCGGTGACGTTAACCAAACCACCGCGACCGCTCTGAAACGCCGAGGCGAAAATTCCCCCACCAATATCCAGGCGAATAAAGTCCGCGTTGAGATTGACGATGCCACCATTACCCGCCCCGTAGGTATCGGCAAAAATCTCAGAGTTGCGGAGTGCGATTTGGTCGGCATTGACGTTGAGCGTGCCGCCATTGCCTGCGCTGGTGGTGACGGTAGACATGAAGGCACTACGATCGAGGCTTAGATCATTGGCCTGAAGGTTGAGGGTTCCCGCGTTACCAGCCCCGAGGCTCATGGCAAACAGGCCACTGCCAATTTGGTCGGGATTTTCGATCACTTCGAGGGCAAATAGACGCGGCAAGACATTTTCGAGGACATCCGTACCGGTTAATGCCACACTATTGGCCGTAACGTTAATGGTTCCGCCGGGGTGTGAACCGAAGGTGGAGGTGGAAATGAGGGCATTATTTTGGACGGCAAGCCGATCGACCATGACGGTGATCAAACCGGTGCGGCTGGCGGTGGGGTCGTCAGGATTGGTCGCCGTATCCAATCCATTCTGGAAGGAATCGGCTAGGGCATCCGCGAGCACCTTGGAACTGTCGATCGTGGCGAAGGCATTGGCGGAAATCGTGATCGTGCCGCCGGTCTCGCCGCTGACGTCCACCTGGCCGGAATGCGTCACAGCGATCGCATCGGTGGCCCTGAGTCGGATTTGACCATCGACGGCGGTGGCAAATCCCCCTTCAAACTGTAGATCGTGACCGACAAACTCCATGGTATGTCCCGCCCCCACCTGCAAACCCACCACCGCCCCTTGATCGTCAGTCGCTCGCGATCGATTCACAATATCCCCCGTCCCGACCGATCCCAACCCCAGCCCCAGCGGGACACCCACCGAGAGCAGCGAAGGCGTCTCGATCGCCCCCAACCCAAATATGCGGCCATCATCAAACGTCACCCCATTTCCCGTCGTTACGCCAAAATCCCGCCCCACGTCTAAACGGGCCTGGTCACCAAAGATCACACCATTGGGAGCGATCAAATAAAAGCTGACATTGTTGGGCGTCGCCAACGTCCCGTTAAGCGTGGCAGCTTGCTCCCCTGTGACGCGGCTAAAAATGCGCTCGATCGCCACACCCGATCCCGTCCCGTCGATGAGTTCCGCCACACCCGCAAAATCCACGCGCGTATCGCTCGGAATGACAAACTCACGAAAACTATGAAATAAATTGGCTCCGGCTTGGGTTCCACCGGTAATCCGTTGGCCGCCGGGAATATCCGTGACGATCGACGGGCTGGGCAAGGTGGCATCAGGGACAAGCTGGGCGTGGAGTGATGGGGCGACGCACAGAACCCAGCTTGAGGAGGCCGCGATCGTGGCAAAAAACTTAGACACAGAAAACGACCAGAACATTAACAAAAAGCCACAATGGTGAATGGGTAAAGAACAACCCCAAGGCGGGCTAAAATTAGCAAGATTAGAAGGGAGTGGATCGAAGTCCCCGCCCGATCGGAATCGTGCGTCAGACCAGGCTCATTTTAGCGTTTGCCATTCCGGGGATATGGCGATCTCCCAGGGCGATCTCATACCGATCATACGAGGATTTACCCGACAATACCGATTATTTCTAAGGCAAACTGATGCAGGATACTGGCGGAAATCTGACCCAGGCAACATTCCCCCGCAGCGGTCTCGCACCGGACTCGATTTAGGATTGAGCCAAATAAATGCACTAAAGTGAGTGCGATACGGTGATGAGTGGCATGATTCATCGCCATGTCTGCGTACGAATGTCCGCGTAAGAGTGTCAGTACAAGTCAGTACAAGAAAATGACGAGCGAGTTATTGCAACAGGTGCGGGTGATTGACCCCGGTTCCGAGACCGATCGGGTGGTGGATGTTTGGCTAGAAAATGGTGTGATTCGGGCGATCGAACCCGCAATTTCTGAGTCGAGCGCTGCGTTACCCGCCGAAACGATCGTCCGTGACAGTCAGGGCTGTATCCTGGCGCCGGGACTGGTGGATCTTTACAGCCACAGCGGTGAACCCGGTCATGAAAGCAATGAAACCCTCGCCTCGTTGCAAGCGGCGGCAGCGGCGGGCGGGTTCACACGGGTTGCGATTCTGCCGGATACCCAACCCAGCATCGATCGCCCCGAAATCGTCGCCAGTATCGCCGCCCACACCCCCCGGAAATCGCCCCAAATCCTCACCTGGGGAGCCCTCACCGTCGGCATCCGTGGTGAGCAACTGACGGAAATGGCGGAACTGGTCATGGCGGGCATTGTGGGCTTGGGTGATGGAACCGCGATCGAGGATTTGCTACTCCTGCGGCGTCAGTTGGAATACGCCCAACCCTTTGGTCAGCCAATCGCCCTGTGGCCCTACAGCACACGTCTCGCGAATCGTGGCACAGCCCGCGAGGGGAGCGACTCCCTACGCTTTGGGCTACCCGGCGATCCGGCCCTGTCGGAAACGGCACTGCTCGCCGCTGCGATCGAATGCATTGCCGACCTCAACCGTGATGGCTCCGGGATTGCGGTTCATTTCATGCGCGTATCCACCGCACGTGGCGTTGAACTCATCGCCCAGGCCAAGCAACGCGGTTTAAACATCACCGCCAGCACCCCCTGGACGCATCTGCTCCTCAGCACCCGTAATCTGGGCAGCTACGACCCCAATCTACATCTTTGCCCTCCCCTGGGAACCCCTGACGATCGTGACGCCCTCGTCGCTGCTGTGGCTGCGGGAACGATCGACGCGATCGCCATTGATCACACCCCGATCGCCTATGAGGATAAAACCGTCCCCTTTTCCGAGTCTCCCCCTGGTGCGATCGGTCTCGAACTCGCCTTGCCCCTACTTTGGCAAGAGTTCATCGAATCCGGGCAATGGTCACCCCTCACCCTCTGGCGATCGCTCTCGTTGAATCCCGCACGCTGTTTGCAGCTCGAACCACCCCGCCTCGAAGTCGGCGCTCCGACGGAACTGGTTCTCTTCGATCCCGTCCGCCCCTGGACTCCCACTGCCCAAAGCTTGCAGTCCAAATCGAGTAATACCCCGTGGCTCGATCGTCAGATCTCCGGTCGCGTACTTCAGACCTACCATCCCTAAAGATCAGCTCTGATTTCGACCGGTCTGAGTAAAATAGCTTAGTAAACTCAAGGTTTACATCAGCCATAAAGATTGCACTTTGATACCGAGAACAAACAATTGTTGCGAGATGAATCATCAGTGTCTATCTTCTCGTATCGTTAGGTTTGTAGGCTCTTTTAGACCGTATAAATTCAACCGATAAATTCAACCGATAAATCCAGCCGATCGATTCAACCGTTACCGCTACACTCAAGAGATCTACACCCGTTCTTACAACTCCTTGCAAACATTGTTGGATGAGGGTACGTACCATGAAAGTTCTCGAACAAGCCAAACAAGCCCTACGCTTTTTCTCTGAAGCTGCTATCCGCCTCTTTTCTCCCTCGGACGATTCATATCCTGAGGTGGGCGTTCAACCCTTTGAAGGTCGCCCCGCGAAAAAACATACCCATTAACCGGTATTAACGTCGTTGGTGTGCGCTCAAGCTGAATCCTCACACAACGATGTGTTTGTTTCTTTCGGTTTGTTGTTCATACTTTGAAAAAGCTTCTGTCCTCCAGACGGAAGCTTTTTTCTCGTTCTGACCTTCTAGAAAAACTTACGAATCGGTATGAATACTTATTCCAATCCTCCGAAATAGAACGGCTAATAAATGACCTTGGTCGGGGTGCATGGTGATGCAGTCATGCATCAACTCACGTTCACCGATCGCGAATCTCTGCAATGGACTGGCGGTCTGTAGACTCTGGGTAAGACAGGGCATGGTTGGTTATACGTTGTGGTAGAGCAGTCAATCAAGCAAAAACCTAAATCGTTAGGGTGAGAAACCCTGGTACGAAGAGGACGGTGAGGGGGCAACCTAAGCCGTGAGCACTTCCGAGACCGAAACCTCACCCAGGGTCAGACGAATGCTGAAGACATCGCCTAGATCCACGTCAAATTCGAGCTGGAGTTGCTCGCCTGCACCGGCTTCCACCTGCATGACTGCGTGTCCATCAAGATCGAGAATGGCGCACTGGAGGCCGTTGGGGAGTTCCTCCAGCGGTGTCACGGGCAGGATGCGAACAACCACCGACAGAACATCCAGGGGATTCGAGATCAGATCCACTTGCAGGGTGACACTACCACCGGGCTGAAATTGAATGGTTTTGACGGCGCGACGCACCTCCGGTGATGTGACGATCGATTCAGCACTGCGAAAGGCCAGTTCGGGTGAGTTCATCGCCTGATCGACCTCGGAGACGATCGTCTCTGCGATCGTTTCGACGATTACCTGGGCCGCTTGCCAGCCGCGTTCAAACCCGTCTTCAAGCCACTGCATCATCCGGATCGGGGCCGTGACCTTCGCCTCACGCAAACCAATGAGGTACGATCCAAAATCATCCAGGGATTGCAATTGATCGAGGTAGAGGTGATCGGATCGCAAGCTTGGCGAAAATCCGAACAGGTGGGCAAAGTTGCGATCGGGTTGCAACGCGATCGCCAAATAGGCGGCTTTATCCACCGTTGCTTCTAGGGGAATCTCGCATGCATTAACCTCGGGATCGACCAGACGACATTCGATCGTGCCGATACCCACCAGCGGCAAATCCGCGATATCTCCGGTTAGGCACACAACCGGCTGTAGAGCGTCACTCTGGGTCAAATCCGCCTCAAAACCCAGTAACGCACAATAGTCTTGGGCAATGAGCACCGCGATCGCATTGCGATACGCCCGTTCTGCGGTCTCCGGTGGTTGCGTTCGAGCCAAGCGTAAGGCGCGATCGATCATGGTTTGGGTAATGGGCAGGCTTAAAGCGTCGCGGAGGAGAGATTGGCTCATGGTTTTTAGGAGGGCGGTGTTAGAAAAAAGTCGTCAGAAGAAACGCCACAGCGAGAGGGCTGGGATAGTGGGTGGGGTGAACGACCCAAGGGTGGTGGACCCTGTGAGTCGTTCACGTATTCCCCGGTGGTCTAAGGGCTCGAACCCCTAACATACGCAGGATCGGGAAGATGGAGCTTAGTCACCTAACAGACCTTGATCTCGTCCAAATTCGCGCAAGAGTGGGAGGCAGTGTCGGTGGTAAAACGACGATAGCAACTGGGATGGGTAATCCAGTTCTTGGCCGATCGCCTTCCAGCTTGCTTCCGGTGGTAAACGTTTGTGAATGAGAATTTTGGCGTTAATATCCGGTCGGCCTTTGACGTGAATGCTCTGCAAACGGGGTTCCGTTCCCGCATCGAGCCAATCTTGGATGATCTGTAGCATGGGAGGGATATCTTCAGGAGCGGGCAGATTCGCGATCGGGTCTTGAGGATTTTCAGGGTCAAAGAAGGCTTGTGACCAAATCTGTAGACGGCGATGGTTGTTATTCTCGTTTCGCAAGTCTTGTAAGCGTCGCTTGAGGTAAACATTTAACCAATGGGTCACACTGGCAAGCTCAGGGTTAAACGCCTGTTTTGCCGTCGTGACTTCGCAAAGGTTTTGACACAAATAGACCCAAGTTCTACTCAGCGCTTCCTCATAAATATCGGTGGATTCATGCCAGAGTTTGCCGGATTTTTGAATCTCTCGGACAAGTTGATTCAAGGCTCTCAGTCGCTCCCGCGAACCTGGGGGATGCTGACAGGCTGCTTGTGCAAGGTTGGTTAGTCGTTGAAGCTCGGACACAGAAATTCACCGCAATAGAGGCTAGGGTCTGAATGTAGCAGACAAGATGGAATGCTCCCGTATGGGGAGGTCTTGCCGCTTGGCTCTACCGTTCTATCGGCTACAGTGCGTGTAGTTTACGGTGTTTATGAAGATTCCGTGAAGTTGGCCGGTGGGGGCGTTCACTGTGTCTAGCGGAAACGGTTTGAGGCTATGGTTTTAAGATGACACGCGGGGGAGGGCTGAGGCGGTGTGCCGTTGAAATCGAGGTGTACAAAAATACAGTCCGGTTTGGGTTTCCGTCGATCTCGGCGGTCTCGCCCAACTCTCGCGGCTTGAGTCAAACAGTGAGCTTCAGACCCCTGAGGTCTTGGCAAGTTTGCCGGTGACAGAGCAGGGCAAACGCGATTTGGATGACTCGCAATTTAGTCGGCGTTTTCCCTGAGTGACAGAGTCTGATCGATCCCGCTGGTTTTTGTCTTTTTGTCTTGTTGTTCTTTTTCTCCGGTTTTAAACCACAATTCACCATGAAATCACGTCCCGATCGCCCCGATTACGCTCATATCGATCGTCGATATCGGCCCAGGCAGCGGGCGATCGGCTTGCCTTCGGTGGGTGGGCGGGGTCACGGGCGACGCCGATCGCGGTTCTGGCCTTGGGGTTGGGTGGCGGTGTTGCTCTGTCTGGTGATTGGGATGAGTCGGGGTGGGGCGATCGCGGCTCTAGATCCGCTTGCACAACGGATACCACCGGGGCCGAACGAGAGCGGTGCGGTGGTGGTGGCAAACCCCACGATCGCCACCGAAGGGGAAACCCAGCCCATCGATCAGGCTTCCGATTTCCCCACGTCTGCGGATGCTTCCATTTCATCCTCCAGTGTCACGGAGCTACGGTTACAAGGACACCATCGCCAAGCGATCGGGATGGTGTTGCGATCGTTGGGGGTTCCCGAGGTGCTGACCCGTACGTTGCAACGGGAGGATTTTCCGAGGCTGACCTTAATTGCGATCGGGCTGGAACCACTGGACAATTCCGAGAAATTTGATCGAAATACATTTCCGGCTCGGGTGGCGATGGCAGTGGAGGCAGGCCACCGCTTATCGGAGGATCAACGTTTGCAGCTTCGGGAATTGGCGGATAGTTTTCAGGCGATCGGTGAACTCGATTTGGTTGAGCCGCTGCTGCGATACCTGCTAGACACGAGCGATCGGGATGGAGAGCGTGCAGCGTTGTATGAACGTCTCGGAAGTTTTCATGGGGCTCAAGCCCAGTGGCATGAGAATTATCAGGAAGACCTCACCACCGCGCAATATCAAGCGGCGCTTGCAGCCTACGATCAAGCCTCATCGCTGGTGCAGGGCGATCGTGATGCGCGGTTACGGCTCCAGATCGCCCGCCTCCGCACGGAGCTAGCCGAACAACGCTATGGGATGCAGAACTTGCCCACAGATCTGGAGGATTATGCAGAATTGCCGGACTTAACGGCCCGCCTCAACACCCTAGCTCAGGGGTTTCACACTGTGTATCGCGAGTTGGTGAACACGCAGCAGGACACGGCGACGCCCCAAACGATCGCGATGCAGCTCGATTTAGCCTCGCAACTGGCCTGTCTCCACAGCCTCGCCTCGCCCACGGTTCAGACCTTGGGTGCTGCTCCAACGGTGCGACACTGTGCCGCGCCCAACTGGCCGCAGCCGCTACCGATCGCGGCTCAAATCCTAGACGATCGCCGGGATCTCCTGGCACGCGCCACCCGTGACAGTGTGGCCCTGAGCGAACAGCAGCCCCCGGACACACTTGCAGCGATGATAGCCCAACGGTTTCAGGTGCAAGCGTTGCTATTGACAGGAGATATTGCCGCTGGGGAACTCACGCCCTCGATCGTGGCGGAAACGATCGGGAAACTCGAACAAAGTTTAGACAAACCCGAGTCAATGGAACTGCCGGATCTCCGGGTGCAACTTTTGTGGCAAGCGGGACGGATCGCGATCGCAGCGGACCAACCCAAACTGGCGCGTCAATACTATGCCCAAGCGATCACCGAGTTCCAGCCGTTGCGGATTGACCTAGGCTCCCTGACCCTAGACTGGCGTTATAACTTTCGTGACGCGATCGCCCCGCTGTATCAAGATTATCTGGCTCTCCTGTTGCCTCCACCGGAGGCAAGCCCCATGACCCACAATGATCCGAGTGTCGGTCTGGCGGTTCCGACCGATTCCCAGGATCTGGAGACCGCGATCGCCACGCTACAAGGGTTACAGTTAGCCGAACTGGATGACTTTTTTGGGGAAGCCTGTGCGATTCCAGAACAGTTTAAGATCGAACAATTAGACCGTGAGGAATATCGCCATGTCGCCTTACTAGCCACGGTGGTACTGCCCGATCGCACGGAAACGATCCTCACATTTCTGAACGATCGCACCACCCCGACCACCACCAGCTCTGACCCGCCGTCTCGCCAATGGTTGCGATATTCCGCACCGGTCAGGCAATCGGGCGTCCGGATTGAGCTAGAGCAATTACTGGAATCGCTTAAGGACTCCAATGGGTTCCGTATCGATAAGCGGACTCAAGAGGTATATCAACACTATATGCAAGCGGCGATCGCGGGGATGGAAGCCGTCACACCGCCCAACACCATTGACACCATCCTGTTTCTACCCGACGGCGGATTTCGGAGCATTCCCCTGGGGGCGCTCCGTGCTTCGGCGGATGATCCCTATCTCGTCGAACGCTACGATATTGCCGTCATTCCCAGCTTTGACCTCATCACCATCGACCCGGAGAATCAAGTCCGATCTCGGCTGCGTACCCTTGCCGTTGGGCGTAGTAAATTTGAGAACACTCCCGCCAGTAGCCGCTCAACTAGCCGCCTGAGCGTAACAATCGCTGAGCGATCTCGATTATGTGGAAAGCGAAATTCAGGGTATTGTCGATCTGCTGCCCCAAGTTTCCTATCTGCTCAATGAGACCTTTCTCAGTGATACCTTTGCCAGTACGATCGCATCCCGTCGTTACGACGTGGCCCATATCGCCACCCACGGTTCCTTTGGTGCCTTGGCGGCTCAGACGTTCATCGTGGCGCAGGATGGGCCGATTTCGTTCGATCGCCTCGGCCAACTCCTCCGCAGCAATGACCCCACCCGCACCACCGATCTGGATTTAGTCATTTTCAGTGCCTGTCAAACCGCAGAGGGCAACGATCGGGCGGTGTTGGGTATGGCGGGTATGGGACTACGAGCGGGGGTTCGATCGACGATTGGTTCCCTATGGAATGTGGACGATCGATCCACATCCTTAATCATGCAACGCTTTTATCGCTACCGACGCGATGGCCTCAGCAAAGTCGCCGCCTTGAGTGCTGCACAACGGGATGCGATCGCCAACCGGCTTGATCCCACCACCACAAATCCTTTTGGTTTGCCCTACTATTGGTCTCCCTTCATACTGGTTGGGGATTGGTAAACCGACTCTCAACCTCACCGACCAGGAACCCAGGGGAACGGGATCGCTAGCGCTGGGTGACGACGAGGATCACACCGAAGACGATCGCAGCTAGCCCGATCGCCTGGGTTGCCGAGATGGTTTCCCGAAAGACGAAATAGCCGATCGCCACTGAGGTAACGTAGGCCAACGCGGTCGCAGGCCCCGCGACGCTTAAGTCCACCCGTGACAACAGCAGGATATAGGCGATCGATCCACAGCCATAAAACACCAGCCCCGCCACTAAAATCGGTGTTGTTGCAATCCCGAGAATTGCGGCCAGTAAGGACGCCGGTGCTGCTTGGCTGAGTTCATTCGCCCCGGCCTTCAGCAAAAGCTGACCGATCGAGTTCGTCGCGATCGCGATCGCGAATAGGCCGAAATCTCGCGGATTCATGGTTGTTCTCTCTTGAAATTAGGTGGGTCGATCAATGGCTCAATGCGTCAAGCGGACTTTGATGCTAGACGATTCCCACCGTCCCACCCCACGGACGCGTCAAGCCCAGATCCCATGATTTCATCGTTCGCTCCACCCGCAGATCTTCACACCCCGCCTTAACCCAGATTTGCTAGAGTAAAGCCAGTGGTACAGGTCACCAAGCGCTCACACCCCTGATCCCACACTCCTAACCTCACACGACGCGATATCCTCACCCAGCGCTTGGCGCTCTGAAGATTTTCAACCCCGGATGTTAATGATGAGTGCAACCTTGAACGCTCCTAGCACAGAATCTCAAAGCTCCGCTTGGCTACGAGGATTACTCTCGATCGCCTGGGCTGACGGCGACTTTGATACGGAAGAACGCCGCCTCATTGCTGAAATCGCTCACGAGAATTCGATCGATGAGCTTCAGCCCATCGCCCCGCAGGAGTTAGCCCAAATCTTGGGGACAGACTCCGATATCGCCGAAAATTTTCTCCGCACCGCCGTGATGGTAGCCGTAGCCGATGGGGTTTACAGCGAACCCGAGGATGTGGTTCTGCATGATTTCTGCAATGCCCTGGGGGTCGGATTTACCGCGATCGACTCCCTACGCCATACCCTCGACACCTCCAATCCCAAAAACCCAGACAACCCAGAACATGCGGCACAGCCCACACTGGCTATTCCCAGCGTCGATGTCCTTGCTCCGGTGCGTAACTGGCTCGATCATCTCGAAATGAAAGATCCGAAAGTCGCGCGATTTCTGTGCAAAATGATCCCAGCACAATGCCCCTTTGAGCGTGACGTTAAGCTGTTTGGCGATAAGGTCGTCCACATTCCGCCCATGTGCAAGCTCAACCCGCTCTATGAGCAGCTCGTCGGCTTGCGTTTTCGTGCGATGTCCTACCTCGCCGATGACTGCGGCGAAGATGTTACGCCCTACTGCTAGGGGTCTGATTGACGCAAACTTGCCAAGACTCCTGAGGTCGCAGGCTCACGTTGTTGCTGAGGTCACACGATTTCGTTTGGGTCTCTGAGGTTTGCGTCAGTCCGAGAGATCCCATTGCAGACAAAAAAGTACCAAAATCAAGTCGAGTTTTAAGCTCTATGTTGATGCAATTCCAGCATGAGGGTCTGATCACCCAGGCCCATATTCTGCTAAAACCATTGCTAAACATGCCGACGGTCAGATTCTGACTGCAAAACTGTGACCGATCCGTCTGATGCCCATCCCCCTGCTCACCTGTCGCGCGATGATATTCGACGCCTGCGCGATCGCGCCCTAGCCGACGATCACCCTGCGGACTGGTTTGATCCGCTGTACGTTGCCGCCAACGGCCAGAGCGATCAGATTCCCTGGGCTCTGGAAGGGGCGCATCCAGCACTCAAATCCTGGATTGCGGAACGATCCCTGGCCGATATTTTTCACCTCCCCAAGGCGAAAGCGTTGGTGGTGGGCTGTGGCTTGGGGGATGATGCCGAAGCGATCGCCCAGCTTGGGTTTCAGGTGACGGCGTTTGATGTGTCGCCCTGCGCGATTGGCTGGTGTCAGGAGCGCTTTGAAACCTCCCGTGTGAATTACTGCACCGCCGATTTGTTCCATCTGGATGCTGCGTGGTCTGGGCGCTTTGACTTGGTGTTCGAGTGCCGGACGTTGCAAGCCTTGCCGCTATCGGTGCGTGAACAGGCGATCGATGCGGTGGTTGCTCCGGTCGCTCCTGGTGGTCGGCTGGTGGTGGTAACCCACACACGCCCGACCGAGGACGCGCCGGAGGGGCCACCCTGGCCGCTGTCTCCGGCAGAACTCGATCGCTTCACCCAACACCACGCCTTGACCCTGACCTGGGAGCGGGAGTTTGCATCACTGGAAATGCCGCCGCGTCGCTGTTTGGAGTTTGTGCGAGTTGGTGCATCCTAGAGCGGACGCGATCGAACCGCATCGCAACACTCTTACATCGGACAACTGAGATCCCCCGCTTTTTGGGAAAAGCGGGCATTCTCGCGATAGTCGATCGGGCAATCGATCACCGCCGGGACATCCTGCGCCATCGCTTCCTTCAAGGTGGGAATAAACTCCTCAGTGGAACTGATGCGATAGCCTTTCAAGCCCATGCTTTCCGCCAGTTTCACAAAGTCAGGATTGGTGAACTTAATAAACGAGGCGCGACCGTGTTGGGCTTCCTGTTTCCACTCAATGAGGCCATAGCCCCCATCGTGGAAAATAATCGTCACAAACGGCGTTTTGGTGCGGAGTGCGGTTTCCAATTCCTGACAGTTCATCATGAAACCACCGTCCCCGGTGACCGCAACGATATTGCGATCGGGATACACCAGTTTCGCCGCCACCGCACCGGGAATCGCAATCCCCATCGCAGCGAATCCGTTGGAAATGAGGCAAGTGTTCGGACGCTCACAGTGGTAATGCCGCGCCATCCACATTTTATGAGCGCCCACATCGGAAATCGCGATGTCATCCGGCCCCATGACTTGCCGCAGATCGTAGATCAGCTTTTGCGGCTTGATCGGAAATTCGGTGTCGTTGGCGTATTGCTCGTAGTCGGCGCGGATATCATCCCGCAGCGAGATCGCGTGGGGTGGTGCTTTATGGCTGCGATCGCTCCGGCGCAGAATTTCATTGAGCGCATCGGTCATATTGCCGATCACTTCCACCTGGGGGATGTAGCTACTATCGATTTCTGCGCCGGTGGTGTTGATGTGGATAATCGGAATGTTACCGTCGGGGTTCCATTTTTTCGGGGAATACTCCACTAGGTCATAGCCCACACAGATGACGAGATCGGTGTTATCAAACCCACAGCTAATGTAGTCCCGTTGTTGCAGGCCGATCGTCCACAGCGATAGGGGATGG
>RDYZ01000047.1 GCA_004293855.1 Oscillatoriales cyanobacterium
GATCGCGGTTCAAACTAGCATCTTCAATTTGCGAATATTTGCGATCGTGGCATTCGGTTGGTATTTCCGATGCGTCCCTTGTAGACTGTATCTCTAATCAAATCGCATTGATACGCTGATTTGACCTGTTCACGTTGATGTAGAAGAGGCGATTATCCAGTCGTTCTACAGAGGTTTTCGCAGTGCAGTTGCAAAGAGTAGAAGCTCGTCGGGCGACCGGGGCTCACGCATTAATCGATAGTTTAAAGCGTCACGGCGTTCGGCATATTTTCGGATATCCCGGTGGGGCAATTTTGCCCATTTATGACGAACTGTATCGCGCCGAAGCCGAAGGGGGCATTCAGCACATTCTCGTTCGACACGAGCAAGGTGCATCCCATGCCGCTGACGGTTACGCCCGCGCGACGGGTCAAGTTGGCGTGTGTTTCGGTACGTCTGGTCCTGGGGCGACCAACCTGGTAACGGGGATCGCTACCGCACACATGGATTCGATCCCGATGGTGATTGTGACCGGGCAGGTGCCACGGGCTGCGATCGGTACGGATGCGTTCCAGGAAACGGACATTTTCGGGATCACACTGCCGATCATCAAACATTCCTACGTGGTGCGTCAGCCCGAGGATATGTCGCGCATCGTCGCCGAAGCCTTTCACCTCGCGATTACCGGTCGTCCGGGCCCGGTGTTGATCGATATTCCGAAGGATGTCGGCCTAGAGGAATTTGACTACATTCCTGTTGCGCCGGGTGACTTCACCTTACGGGGCTATCGTCCCACGGTGAAGGGTAACCCACGCCAGATCGACCAGGCAATTACCCTGATTCGGGAAGCGGCACGCCCTCTAATGTATGTGGGTGGCGGCGCGATCGCAGCGGGAGCCCACGAGGAACTGAAGGAACTGGCCGAGCATTTCAGCCTGCCGGTCACCACGACCCTGATGGGTAAGGGAGCCTTTGACGAAAATCATCCCCTATCCGTGGGAATGCTGGGGATGCATGGCACGGCCTATGCGAACTTCTCGGTGAGTGAGTGTGATTTGCTGATTGCGATCGGGGCTCGCTTTGACGATCGGGTCACCGGCAAGCTTGACGAGTTCGCCTCCCATGCCAAGGTCATTCACATCGATATCGATCCCGCTGAAGTGGGTAAAAACCGCGCTCCGGAAGTGCCGATCGTCGGTGATGTGCGTCAGGTCTTGATGCATCTGCTCCGCAAAGTTAAAGAAGAGCGGATTCCAGCTCAGACGAGCACCACCCAAGCCTGGCGCGATCGGATTGATCGCTGGCGTCAGGATTACCCGCTCCTGGTTCCCATCTACGAAGATACGGTGTCCCCCCAGTCGGTGATTGCCGAATTAACCAAGCAAGCACCGCACGCCTACTACACCACCGATGTCGGTCAGCACCAAATGTGGGCCGCACAGTTCCTCAAAAACGGCCCGCGCCAGTGGATTTCCAGCGCCGGATTGGGAACGATGGGCTTTGGTCTACCGGCGGCCATGGGTGCAAAGGTTGCTCTGCCGGACGAAGAGGTGATTTGCATCAGCGGTGACGGCAGCTTCCAGATGAACCTTCAGGAGCTGGGAACCCTGGCTCAGTACGGGATTAACGTTAAAACGGTGATCCTAAACAACGGCTGGCAGGGGATGGTTCGCCAGTGGCAAGAGGCGTTTTACGGTGAACGCTACTCGTCTTCCAATATGGAAGTCGGGATGCCCGATGTGGAACTGCTCAGTCAAGCCTATGGCCTGAAGGGGATGAAAGTTCGGCGTCCTGAGGAGGTGAGCGAGGCGATCGCCACGATGCTCGCCCATCAGGGGCCCGTGGTTTTGGAGATCTACGTTCACAAAACGGAGAACTGTTACCCGATGATTGCACCGGGTAAAAACAACGCTCAAATGATTGGGATTCCCGATCGTCCTAGTGCGCCCTCCCATGACGTCATCGAATGCCCCAGTTGTGGTGCGGTCAATACGTCGAGCAATACGTTTTGCCCCAAGTGTGGTTCAAAACTGTAAACTCGCACACGGGCTAACACCGGTCACCGCATCCGTTTAAACTCGTCTTCAACTCGTTCATGTTGCTCAAGCCATCCGGTCATCGGGTGGCTTTTGCGATGCTAGGGCGCTTACGGCTATGGTGGGATCGACAAAAAAACGCAGCGAATATGACACGATTGGGCATACTGAAGTAGCATTTTGCGTGCGTATATGGTTTTGAGCGATCTGATGATCGATGCGAATCGACACAACGCAAGCGTGGTGTGATGAAATCGGTCATGGCATCGGTCATGACAGGGCTCAATCACACATCACGCCGGGTTTATCCCCAAACTTCAGCGTCCGTACAATTCGCCCAACGGTGTATCTGACCATCGTTCCCACGATCGTCGCCAATTTCCTCAGACCCGTCCCCGACCCGTCCCCAGACCTTTCACTCGCACCGTAGGCGAGGCAGTACGTACGACAGAAAACACTATGCTAGGCCGATTTATGCAGTGGTTAACCGAACGGATTCGTGGACTGTTTATCAGCCCCAAACCTCCGTCAAACCTGCTCGTACGCCCCACCCCACCCCTAACGGATGCTGAGTGCGAAGCCTTCTTTTTCCAGCTTCTCGATGGTGTGTCGATGGGTTGGGGATCGGGAGATATTCAACGCTTTTTCGCGGCGCTCGCCGATCGTGCGGATGAAGGGCGCTGGATTTCCTGGCTAAAGCATCTGGATGTTCGCCTCGAAACGGGTGAAGTTTTGCCGATGCCGATCGCCCAACAGTTTGTCCGGTTTGGTGAGGTGACCTCTGGTCCGATCGCCCAACGAGCCTTGGATATCGGCACCAATGCGATCGCCCGTGCCCCCAAAACTTCCAAAGCCTCACCGTCTCCGATCGACCCCTCCGAAACCGCGATCGCAACAAGCCGCACGGTGTCGGAACCGGCAACCGCGATCGCCAGTCCCCAGGAGACAGAGGCAGTAGACGCCGCAACCACAACACCGACGCTTCCCACCCCGATCGACAATTCAGAAGCAGGCGGAGAGGACAGCGGGGATAGTGGGGAAACCCAAACTGGGGAAACCCACGCAACGAGCAATGAGCAAACCTTAACCTCCCTTCCGGATGAAGCCGCTCCGAATGCAACCGCTCAGGCTGCGGAGGCTTGGATTGAACGCGGTCAAACTCAGGCCGATCGTCAAAAATTTGCCAGTGCGCTCCTCGCGTTTGATTGCGCGGTGGCGATCGATGGTAACAGCCGTGATGCTTGGATGTATCGCGGCGATGCCCTCGCAGAACTCAAACGCACCAAGGAAGCCGTTAAAGCCTACGAACAGGCCATCCAGATTGATCCCAAGGCATCAACCCTTTGGAGCCGTCTCGGAGATGTGCAGTATGAGCTGAAGCGCTACGCTTTGGCGATTCAGAGTTGGAAACAGACGCTGGCGATTAATGAGCGTGACTCCCAGGCGTGGGCCAATCAGGGCATCGCTCAGGGGTTAGGTCTAGGCAATTGGGCCGAGGCGATCGTCTGCTGGGAAAAAGCCGTTGAAATTGAGCCCGAAAATCCGGATCTGTGGTTCCGGCTCGGGGTGGGTCACGGTGCGCTGGAACAGTGGGAACTGGCGATCGCCCAGTGGGATCAAGCCTTGGTTTACGATCCCAACTTTAAAGATGCCCTGGTGAATAAAGGCGTTGCCCTCCAAAAACTGGGACGCACCGAGGAAGCGGAAGCGGTCAATGCTCGCATTCAAGACCTCGAAGCTGGCCTTGTGCTGCCGATACCGAGTGTGACGGATGCTGCCGCCGCCGAACCAGATCTCCATGACGATCTGGCGACCGAAACCCATGTGGTCGAAGATGCGATCGATTTCTTTGAGAAAGGCATCGAACAGTATGAGCAGCAAAATTTTCAAGCGGCTCAGCGTTTCTTTCAACGGGCGATCGAACATCATCCTGACCCCACTCTGGTGTTGCGCTATCAGGGGTTGACCTGGAAGGAACTCGGTCAGCGGCAAGACGCGATCGCCTGTTGGGATAAGGTCTTGGTGGTCGAACCCGAGAATGCGGAACTGATGGCCCTAAAGGCGTTAACGTTGCAGGAATTGGAGGACTGGGAAGCGGCGAATGCAGCCTGGGATCGCGTGGTGGAGCTGCTGCCCGATAACCATGATGCCTGGATTCAAAAGGGCATCACACTGCAAAAGTTGGGACGCTACGAAGAGGCGATCGCGGCGAATAACCGCGCTATGGAGCGCCCATAATGCACACGATCCGGTGTGTAACCCGGTCTATTCAAACCGGTTCAGTTTCTCCGGGATCGCAAGCATCACCCCGATGCTCAGAATAATCGTGAGCCCAGACAGCGGCGCAAGCCAGTTACCCCAACGCACGTAGGGCGTCAGGGTTGTGCGTGGGGTGATCACGCCGCTGTGGGTTTCGTAGCGATTGAGGCCGGACTTCCAGAGGGTACGGCCCTGGTGATCGACGATCGCCGAGTAGCCGGTATTGGTCGCACGCGCCATGGGGCGATCGAGTTCAATGGCTCGCATCACATCCTGAGCATGATGTTGACTGGGCATCGTCTTAGCATAGTGGGCATTATTGGCCGCACTGAGGGCAAACTGGGCTCCGGCGGCCACCTGACGGCGTAACACGTCGGGAAAGGCCGACTCGTAGCAAATTGCCACTGCCGCGCGACCGAAGGGGGTGTCGAAGGTTTGATCGCGATCGCCAAATTCGATCCGAGCCTCTAACGGCGAAAGAATATCAATCACACGGCCCAAAATTGAGGCAAAGGGAATGTATTCGCCCAGGGGAACCAGTCGCACTTTGTCATAGCGGCTGAGGGTTTCGAGCTTTCCGTTGATCGTTAACAGACTGTTGGTGTAAACCCGTGGCGTTCCCTGGATCGTACCGAGCCAGATCGGCACATTCCGATCGACGATCGCCTGACCCAACAACCCCTCAGGACTATAACCATCCCGCCGACCACTCCAGAGCAACGGTAAAGCCGTCTCGGGGGTGAACACCACATCCACCGGATTGGCCGGATCGGTTAAAGCCAGATAGCCATCACGGTAATTCAACAGCGCCTGACGAATGCCGCCGGGATACAGTTTAATTTCGTTGGGAATGTTGCCTTGAATCAGCCCTACGCTGAAGGACTGAGCCGGAATTGTGCGAGTGTGCATGATCCCCAGATCGCGATCGAGCATGACCCAGCCGAGACCGTGGAGAGCAACCCAAAGGCTGATCGCACTGATTCCATACCACCGACGCCGGTGATCTCGAGGCAGCGCCCACCCAGCCGTTGGCGATCGCCAGCCCAACGCCAGCAACCCATTCACCACCACGATCGTCGCGCTGGTTACCGTTGGCCCGGAGAGGCGATCAAGCTGCAAGATTGCCAAGTTGTGGGGGCTTTGGGTTAAGGATAGCCACGGCCACCACAGCGCCCCCTGGCTTAACAGCGTTTCGGCGATCGACCACAACCCGGCCCCTGCCAGTACTAGCCACAGATCCGCCACGGTTCCCGAGATTCGCCGTCGCGTCCAGCGATCCAGCCAGCGCACCCCGATCGCCCACAGCAGTACCGGTGACGCGCCTACCAGGGTAATCGCCACCCAGCAAAACAGGGCGATCGCGAGACTTTGCAGCCACGGTACGCCCATCCAAGCTAGGGGATGAATGCCCAAAATCCAATGGAGGGTCAGGCCATCAAACCCGAGGCCCCAGGTTAAACCGATCAGAGCCGCCGATCGTAGACTCACATCCTGTCTGTCCCCTCGCACCTGCCACCACAGCGGCACAAGTCCCACCCAGGCCAGCCACCAGCAGCCAAACGGCTCGGCAGCCAGTCCCGTAAGTATCCCGCCTAAAAACGTTTGGATCAGCGTCCAGTACATGCCATTATCCGCCGTTCAAATTCGCGCAATTCGTGCAATTCGCTCAATCCGCCCAATCTGCTCAAAAAAGCCTTGGATGGGTGGAGCGGGTTTAGGAAATTGGTGTCTAACCCATCACGATCGATCATCCTCCGATCGTTTGCGTAGTTCATCGAGCCAGCCCTGACCCCGCGACGCGAGGCGTGCTTTACCCGCTGAGGCCCAGCGCTGCAAGCTTTCAATGCGTTCCTGGGCGGTACGGGCAAGCGGCACAATCTGACTGGCGGCTTCAACAATGTCATCGGTCGTGAAATCGCGATTTTGGCTAAAGCCGAGGTGCATCGCTTCGACGATCGCCTGTTCAATTTCGGCCCCGGAAAAGTCGGGTGTTTCGTAGGCAAGGCGATCCAGATTGTAGCGTTGCAGGTCATGCGGGCGAACCCGTTTGAGGTGTACGGCGAAGATTTCGCGCCGCTCACGATCGTCGGGTAGACCCACAAAAAAGATTTCGTCAAACCGTCCCTTCCGTAAAATCTCGGGCGGAAGCTGCTGGATATCGTTGGCTGTGGCTACAACGAAAACAGGTGATGTTTTTTCGGCCATCCAGGTGACGAAAGTACCAAACACGCGGCTAGTTGTCCCCGCATCGCCCGAACTGCCAATCCCGGCAAAGGCTTTATCGATTTCGTCAATCCAGAGAATACAAGGTGCGAGGGCTTCCGCGAGCTCGATCGTTTGGCGAGTGCGCGACTCCGACTCACCCACCAGTCCGGCGAAGAGGCGACCCACATCCAAACGTAACAGCGGCAAGTTCCAGTGATGGGCGATCGCTTTGGCCGTCAACGATTTGCCCGTGCCTTGAATGCCCACCAGTAACAGGCCGCGTGGGTTGGGAAGGCCGTACTGTCGGGCTTTTTCCGAAAATGCCCCGCCCCGTCGTACCAGCCAATCCTTGAGATTGTCCAAGCCACCGATATCAGAAATCGCCTCGGTTGCGGGATAAAACTCTAGGATTTGGGTTTGGCGAATGGTTTGCTGTTTTTCGCTCAGCACCAACGGGACAACGTCTGCATTTAACGTGCCATCCAGGGCGATCGCCTTACCCAGCACCCGCCGCACCCGTTCCAGCGATAGACCCTGACACGATCGCACGATGTCGTCACGTAAGCCCGTATCGAGTTTTGCACCCAGCGCACCCGCCAATCGATCGACCTCTTGGCCGATATCGTCCACCGTCGGCAACCGAAAATCCAACACGTTGAGCACTTCGCTCAAATCGCGCGGAATTTGGACGATCGGCGCAATAATGGCGATCGTTTTCGGTTGGGATTTGAGTTTACGGGCCAGATTGCGGAGTTTGCGCGAGATGGCGATGTCGTCAAGAAAGCGATGAAAGTCCCGCAGGATAAAGATCGCAGGAGCATCCGCCGAAAGCTTTTCGACCTGTTCCAGGGCTTGCAGGGGATTGCGCTTGGCGGCCCCGGCGTCATTGGCATTGCCCTGATAGCCATCTACGAAATCCCAGATATACAGGGGCCGATCGCCACGCTTCTGAGCCACATCCCCGATCGCCCGTTCGATGCGCTCCTCTTCCAGGGTTGAGATATAAATCAACGGGTAACGCGCCCGCAGTAGTAGATCGAATTCGTCCTGAAAAGCCATGCGATCGTGGAGTTGAAGATACGTTGACGATAAGTGTCAGAAAAACGGGGCTGACGAAAAGGGCGACGAGGGGTGACCCCGCTGACTCAGGTCGGGTCTGAGTCGATCGGGAAAGATCCGATCCCAACCGATTCACAGCCGATTCACAACCGACCATAGCCGATTCACACTGGACCCGAACCCTAGTCCTCAGGTCTCCGAGGGCAATTGACCTTGGAGTTTTTGGAGCGCAGCCCAGCGTGAATCAACACCACCGATTATGGTGGGATCAACCTCAACGCCGGGACAATCAGGGCGGCAGTGTTTGGGATGGGGCAGGGCAAGGCAAAGCTGCTGATAGATCCATTCATCTATATCGAAGTCACCGTGGGGATCGATCGATTCCACCAAATCTTCCATCGAGACTTCGCGCTCTTCTTCAAAATCTTCCAGCCCAATTTGCTCGTCCAGCCAAATCGGTTCTTGGGGAGTAATGCTGATGCGATGGTTATACTGCTGCAAACAGCGATCGCAAGTCAGCGTTACGATCGTCGTCACCTGCGCGGACACATCAAGATACGTCCCCTGATGCACCAGCCGGATCACCCCCTTAATCGGCATCAACGTTTCGAGATCGAGTAGCACCTCCTCAAATTCAATTTCGGCGGTGGCTTCGTGCTTTCTCAGTAGGTCGGGAATGTGAATCGGATGCATGAGTGGTGGACAAGAAAAAACGTCAAGAGTGGGACGAGCCATGACCCCCAATCTGGTCTTGAACAGAGCGGTATGGAGACCGGGGCAAGGTTTATAGTCAGTTCAATAAAAAACGAGACCTATCGACTCTGTTCTATGGGCTCAAAAACCGCGTTATTCGCTGTGCGAAGGCTACGCCAACGACTCCGCTCAACGCTCTCGATCTGTTCTAAACATGACTGACGATAACGAGTGAATTGGCTAGAGCTTTGGCGCAAGAGTCGGCGATCGGCTTGGCGATCGGTTAAGTAACCCGTTGGGTAAAAGATGCGACACCAGATTTGATCCCAGAGCTAGCAACCGATCATGCAAATTGTACGTTTAAGCCTGCATCGAATCGGCGTTTGCATCGGCTTTTAGGGTGACAACCAACTTGCGGTGGGGCTCCTGACCGTGGCTATGGTTGGCTAAATCGGGATATTCGCTCAGATAGTGATGCACCTCGCGACGTTCGGCGGATGTTAACCCGGCCAGTTCCTCCGCCTGCCCGCTCGATCGCACCCGTTCCACCACATCACGCACGAGATCCTTCAGTTCCGCATCGCGTGTCTTGCGATAGTCACCAATTTCCAAGGTGTAGGAGCATTGCAAATCCGGCTCTACTTCTAGATTGAGTGTGGCATTGGCGAGGTATTGCAGGGCATCTAGGGCGTGTTCTTGCCGATCGCACAGGGCCGTCATGATCGCCTCCGCGCGATCCGTCGGTTCGATCGTCAACCAGGCTTCATCGTTCAGCATGGCCGTTGTCACCTCGGCCTCGATCGCTCCCAACTGCAACACCGATGCTAACCATTGCTGACCTCGTTCCAAGTGTTGAGCATGAGCATCATCGCTGTGGCGTGTGTCCGTCATTGGCTTTGCCTCCCGTGAATCGCGCCGCACGAACGGCGATCGCGCTTAACCTTAATGACTGTAGATGATCCGCGAGACCTTTGACCAAAATCGAAGCATCGCACCCTCTCTAGCGCAAATCACAACCAATCAAAAAGCCCACCGCAAAAAACGGTGGGCTTTCGGGAAGGTCATTCGTCAGCGATCGACTATCGCTAGATTGATGCTTCAGCTTGCTTTGCTTTTCTTCGATTTCTTCCGCTCGAACGGCAACGCATCACGATTATCTTCGCCCGCCGCCTCTTTCGCCTGAGCATCCACAATCTTTTGCAGATTCTCCGGCAGTGGCTCACGAGACAGGATAAAGGTTTGCAGCGTTTGGAAGATGTTGGCGATCGTCATGTACATCAACACCCCCGCAGGCAGCGGAAAGAACAGGAACATCCCCGAGAAGATAATCGGCGTAACTTTGCCGATCGTTTCCTGTTGTGGGTTCGCATTGGGTGTCTTGCCCTGACCCGAGAGCAGTTGGTTGATGTAGAGCGTCACCCCGAACGCTAGCACCATCGCAACGATATCCCAATGGATGGCCCCGTCTTCGCTGCGAGCGCCAACCCGTCCGAGTGCTTCGATAAAGAGAAACCCTTTATCCGCCGCAAGACCGTGAATCGTGCCTTCGATCGTGGCCTTACCCGGTTGCAACGCCTCGATTTTGCCATCCTCCGTAATCGTCAGGCGTTCTGACCCACTCGTGACTTTCCACTCAGGACGCAGCTCGCCCGCCGTACCGTAGTCTTCCACCACACTCAGCAGCGGTTGACCTTCAAGGGTTTGGAAATCCACCGAGGTTTGGTCACCCACAATCAGACGATTACCCGCCGGTAGCAGGGCCGCGACTTTGGTGTGGACATTGTCCGACAGATAAATATTTTGAGCTGCGCTGGAAAACACCTGGGGTTGAATCCGCTCGATTTGCTCTCGTGGGAAAATCTCAACTTCGAGGCTGTAGTTGATATCCGAGAACGGCGATCCCCGCAGCGTAGCAAACAGCGCAAACAGTACCGGCATTTGCACCAAAACGGGCAAGCAACCCGCGAGGGGATTGCCAAACTCCTTGTAAAGCTCGCTCATTTCCGCTTGCTGACGTGCCGGATCGTCCTTGTAGCGTTCCTGAACTTCTTTCACCCGCTTTTGCATGACGGGCTGCGCAACCCGCATCCGGCGCATGTTGCGAATCGATCCGGCACTGAGGGGATACAGTGCAAAACGAATCACCAGGGTTAACGCCACGATCGCCAAGCCGTAGCTTGGCACAATCCCGTAGAACAAATCCAGGATCGGGATCATGACGTTATTGGACAAAAAGCCGATACCGAAATCCATGCGCCTCTAGTGCTAAATGCTGAATGCTGTAACTCAAGTACATTCCAAGAACAGTGCCAGGTCACAATCCGAACGTTTCTAAAAATTCTGAAAATTTCTAAAATTTCTGAAATATCTAGAATGAGGTGATCGTGTTAGGTTTTCCCGGCTGCGACAGGGTGAGACGTGGAAATCATCCCAAGGCATCGCAGGCAACGTAACCCATCTAACGCTGGGCTGTCATTGGAATTGAGGAAGACTCGTGAATACTGACGATCGAGACATTAATGACCGATTATCAAGAATTCAGAACTTTCATAAGTCAGGTCTACTTTACTTGACATCATCACCGCCGTAAACGGACGGTTATTTCTAAACCTTATGATCGGGCGTTCCTGCGTCCTCGCTACAGCCTCCACCCCCAAAGGGTTTTGGTCTTAGGTTGGCTCCGCAGACGTTTGACTCAAATGACTCAAAACAGAGTTCAATACCCACAAGCCCTGCGGTACGGTGTCCTGCATAAGGACATGACACCCGCTGCTCAGAGCTGTCACCCGCACACACATTGGTGCGTGAAACCGCCAAACTCTTGCGGATACGGCGTCGGGTGCGTGCAGGTTTGGTGTTGGCCTTTCCTCTGCCTCACCTTAAATGATGCCCCAGGGTCTGGGCAAGACGTGGGCAGGGGGATTAGGCGTTGACGGATCGGGTCGCCTGTTGGGCTTTGGTGGGGATGCGTTCCTGGATATAGGCCGCAATTTCTCGGAAGTTGGGCAGCGATCGCATCTCCAGGCGGCTACCATCCGTCAGCGTTAAAACCATATCGCCCCAGAGACCGAGACCACGCGGGACGGTGACGATCGAGGCCACTTCCTTGTAGATGATTTCGGTGCGATCGTTACCACGCCAACCGCCTGTTACGGAGATCCGGCGGCTCGTGATGCGAAACCGCAGCCAGATCGCCCGAATCACTGCACCAAAGGTCAGCGGCAAACCAACCAAGGTAAACCCAATCAGAACATTGAGGATCAGGTCACCCACGTGTGGCCCGCCTTCATAAAAAACCTCTTCACGAATCCCCATAGCCCACCTCGGCTTTTGTTACTAATTGTTTCAATTCTGACAGAAATTGAGACCAATTGCATTCGCTCGCGCTGGGGTGAACGATCGTGATCACGTCAAACCCCGGAGATAGGTGGGGGAGCAGTTGCCGCCATACAGCGCGAATCTGACGTTTGATCCGGTTGCGTACAACGGCACGCTTACTAACCTTGCGGCTAACGGAAATACCGATCCGTGTGGCCGCGATCGTGGAGTCACTCTGAGAAACCGCCCAACGAGTATCACGGCGATCGTGTACGCGAAGGCTCAGAAACGAGCCATGCACTCGCCGACTACGCTGATAGACGGTATTAAAATCATTGCGATGGCGCAATCGGTGATGACGAGGTAGCACGAACGACTCACAGGAAACTGACGGGACTATACCGACAGACGAGCCCGTCCCTTACGACGACGCGAGCTAATGACACGACGACCGTTTTTGGTGCGGAGTCGCACACGAAAACCCGAAACCCGTTTGCGCTTGCGGCTTGTGCCGTGCAGTGTGCGTTGAGGCATGATGATTTCTCCTGTTAGGAATGCACTAACAAATGAATGAACGTGGGACTTCAAACAGACCAGCAAGGAAGCGCTTAGCGCTCAAGGCTTGAGAACACGAAGGCTCATTCTTGCCAAGCAAAAGTCGCGATTCTACATCGTAGCAAAAGAACTTGAATCCATCGCACTGGATTAAAAGCCGGTTCTGTCATCCACAGGACTGACGCCGCACATTACCGTTCGTCAGGACGTTGTGGCAATCTGTCTACGGTGTGGCGTGGATTGTGTGATGCGTGATTCTCGCTGGTCAGCGTGTATGTCCGACTTGACGGGATCAGCCGCCGAGATTTGAGGGATGATCCCGCTAGTTATTTCCAATACCAATCACCCACGTGCCGAGATAACGGGCCAGGGGTAAATCTCCAGGACTAAACACACGGCAATTGAAGAAATACATGCCACCAAAGCGGGGATTTTCCACATTTGAGAGCACAATTTCAACTTTGTTCCCAGCGGGGACAGGCTCTTTCGGAAAAATGTCAAGCACATGGTTCTCTTCATCCCAAACCACAGCTTCGACTTCCACGTCTTCATAATCTTCCCCGTCATCGACGCGAATCCGGATCGGCTGACGGCTTTGGCGACGATCGGGGTCTAGCTCTGTATCAAACTCGCCGTTGTAATAGTCGGGATACTCGATCGAGAATTGCGATACCGCAAAGGTCATTTTCTTCGAGGGGATACGCAGGCGATAGCGATCGCGCGGATGACCATTGGTTCCATAATCCAACGAGAAATCTAGGCTATTGCCTTGACCAGGGCCTCCAAACAGAACGAATCCCTGAGCATTAGCCTTAGGTAAAGAGCTGCTGAGCAGTGCCGTTGTGGCAAGGGTGACCGAGGCCAATGTGGCTGAGAGAATACGGTTCATGGGTGTGAAATTTCGTGCAAATTTCGGCAAAAAGTGACGTGAGCGAACGGGAGTCGGGCAGATTTACGATCGTTTACTCACAGTGTAAACAAATTTATCAAATTCGAGGTTTTGTGTCATCCATACACCTTGAAGGCCAGTCAAAACCCCAGATATCAACCCCGGCTCAGGTAAGACCAGGACCGTCATGAACAACCCTCAACATATAACTTTGTAAATCTTTATTCTCGAGGTTCTGATACGTGATGGGTTAGAACAATCTTCCATAACCTTGAAGGTAAGGATTTCGGCAACAAAAACCGTTTTAAAAACGCGGATTATGCTTCATATTTCTGAAATTTTTAAGCAATCAAAAGCAATCAAAACTTTACGTTATGAAAAGCCATAACTCTCATGAATGAACTAGGATCTGAGGGACGTAGAAGCATATATCGTGTTTTGCCCACCGGATGTTTAGCAACCTTGTTTTGATCGGTGATCAAACTAGGACACGGTTCGGTCGGCAGCTCGAACGCTGGTCTCTCCGTTCGTCTATTGACGGGCACTAGTTTATGAAAGTTGCAGTCGCCAAAGAAATTGAAGCTGGTGAAAATCGCGTCGCCCTCATCCCGGATGTTGTTGCTCGCTTAGTTAAACAAGGGGTTGAAATTTATGTGGAATCTGGCGCGGGTGACCGTGCCTATTTCACGGATGAAGCGTATGAAAATGCTGGCGCGACGATTATCTATGATTCTGATCAGGTTTGGTCGGATGCGGATGCGATCGTGAAAGTGGCACCGCCAACCCTCAGCGAAGTCGAACAGATGCGATCGGGGAGTATCCTCATCGGTTTTTGTAATCCTCTCGGTGAGCCGACCGTGATTGCCCGGATGGCCGAGCGGGGGGTAACGGCCTTGGCGATCGAGCTGATTCCTCGGACGAGTCGTGCTCAAAGCATGGATGCGTTGTCGTCCCAGGCCAGTCTCGCGGGCTATAAGGCCACTTTAATGGCTGCTGCCGCCCTCCCCAAGTTTTTCCCCATGCTAACGACAGCGGCGGGAACCATTCGACCCGCGAAAGTGTTTGTCGTGGGGGCTGGTGTGGCGGGTTTACAGGCGATCGCCACCAGTCGCCGCCTCGGTGCGGTGGTTGAGGCCTTTGATATCCGGCCTGCGGTGAAAGAAGAAGTGCAAAGTCTCGGTGCGAAGTTTGTCGAGGTGAAACTCGAAGAAGACACGGTCGCTGCCGGTGGTTATGCGCGGGAAATTTCCGAGGCATCGAAGCAGCGCACCCAAGATGTGATCGCGGAGCATGTGGCGCAAGCCGATGTGGTGATCACCACCGCCCAGGTTCCGGGCAAGGTGGCGCCGCGCATCGTGACCGATAGCATGGTGGCCCAGATGCAACCGGGATCGGTGGTCATCGATTTGGCCGCCAATCAGGGCGGGAACTGTGAGGGATCGGAGCCCGGAGTGACGGTCATGCGTCACGGTGTCACGATCATTGGGGTGGAAAATCTGCCGTCATCGATGCCGATCCATGCAAGCCAGATGTATGCCAAAAATATCGCGACACTCTTAGCTCTAGGGCTGGGTCAAGACGGTCAATTTAACCTCAATTTTGACGACGATATTATCGATAGCGCTTGTATTACCCACGGGGGGCAGGTTCGGAATGAGCGGGTTCGATCGCTCCTCGAATCGATGACCCAGGAATCGATCGCCAAGTAGGTTTGGGCTTGAAGCACAGCGATCATCGCTTCACGCCTGAAACGGTCATGCGGGCCGGGTTGTGCTCGACCCATTCTAAACGACGGCATGGAACTCAAGCGCAAGGTGATGAGATCCCGGCGATCTCCGAGTCCGTGCTGACTCCGGCCCTAATTTTGTTAGTTTGTCCTGTTCTTGGTCTGAAGAACTTTCTATGAACGATCCAACGATTGCGGCACTGTTTATCTTTGTGCTCGCGTCCTTTGCGGGCTTTGAAGTTATTAACAAAGTGCCGCCAACGCTCCACACGCCGCTCATGTCGGGAGCGAATGCGATCTCGGGGATTGCGGTACTCGGCGCGATCGTCATTGCTGGGGATCGTGAGCCGAGCATCACGATGATCCTGGGGGCGATCGCGATCGTCCTCGCGACGATTAACGTGGTCGGTGGCTTTCTGGTTACCGATCGGATGTTGCAAATGTTCAAGAAAAAGGAGGTGAAAGCATGAGTGGTATTGAATCCAACGGCTTAGGTGACCTGATTACCAACGGTATCCAGATTGGTTACTTGATTGCGTCGTGTCTGTTTTTTGTCGGGATCAAACAACTCGGTTCTCCCGCTACGGCACGACAGGGCAACCTCATCTCCTCGGTGGCTATGCTCCTTGCGGTCGTTGTCACCCTGCTCGACCTCAATGTGGTTAACTACACGACCATTCTCGGTTGCGTGGCGATCGGCTCAGTCATCGGTACGGTGATGGCCCAACGGGTTGCCATGACCGAAATGCCGCAGTTGGTCGGCCTCTTTAATGGGCTTGGCGGTGCTGCGTCGGCACTGGTGGCGATCGGTGAACTGTGGCGCTACTTCGGAACCACGAATAGCCCAGACACCGGCGGCATGATCTCGATTTTGCTGGGGGTGCTCATCGGTGGTGTGACGCTATCCGGCTCGCTGATTGCATTTGCCAAACTTCAAGGCACGATTTCCGGAGCGCCGGTAACCTTCCCGTTCCAACAAGCGTTTAATGCTGCCTTACTCGTCAGCTTTTTGATTGGCGGCGGTCTCCTGCTCACAGGTGGTCTGAATCAATCAATGTTTCTCGGCACGATCGCCATTTCGCTACTGCTCGGCGTGATGTTTGTCTTGCCGATCGGCGGTGGTGATATGCCCGTGGTCATCTCATTGCTGAACTCACTGTCCGGCTTGGCCGCCAGTGCAGCCGGTTTTGTTGTCGCCAACAGCATGTTGATTATTGCCGGAGCCTTAGTGGGTGCTTCGGGCATTATCCTGACGGTGATCATGTGTAAAGGCATGAACCGATCGCTAACCAATGTTCTCTTTGCTGCCTTTGGCTCTGCTGAAAGTACCCCAGGAGAGGGAGCAAGCGGCGGCAGTATGGTCGGTCAGTCGGTGAAAACCGTTGATCCAGAAGAAGGCGCAATGATGTTGGGCTATGCCCGATCGGTGGTCATCGTCCCAGGTTATGGCATGGCCGTTGCCCAGGCGCAACACGCCGTCCGTGAACTGTCCGACCAGCTTGAACGGCTTGGTGTGGAAGTGCGTTACGCGATTCACCCGGTCGCGGGACGGATGCCGGGACACATGAATGTCCTGCTGGCCGAGGCGAATGTTCCCTACGATCGTCTTTATGACATGGAGGACATTAACCCGCAGTTTGAGACCACCGATGTGGCCTTGGTTATCGGTGCTAACGACGTGGTCAACCCGGCAGCGCGTACGGCCAAGGATAGCCCGATCTACGGGATGCCAATCCTGGAAGCCGATCGAGCCAAGCATACGATCGTCATTAAACGATCGCTCGGAACCGGTTTTGCGGGCGTCGAAAATGAGCTGTTTTACAACGACAAAACCATGATGATGTTTGGCGGTGCGAAAGACATGCTAACCAAACTGGTGGCTGAAGTTAAAGAACTGTAGATCGTTCTGCGATGTCCTCATGGACTCGAAGCGGTCAGGCAAACCAAAAACATGCGGCACGGCGGGCTAGTCCCACCGTGCCGCTGTCGATAACTGGCAAAAAAACAGGCCAAAACCTAGCCCAAAACTTAGCTAGCCCAACACTCAAACCAGACCGGTTTAGCTCTCCGTACCGTTTAACAAATTTTGGATAAACTGCACGGACGTAGGACTCGGGAAAAACACCACCTGTTCCAGGGTATTACCCAGGCCCGTGTCCAGCTCTTCCCGGATACTTTGCCAAACGGGGCTCGGTGTCCCCGATTCAATTAAATTATCCAGCTCTTGGGTCAGCAATGATTCCACACGATCGAGCGGAGTATTACCCGATAGCTCGCTATCCTGAAGCCGCACAGCGATCGAAGCGGCGAGAGGGTTCGACTCCCCTTGGCTCAGAATGGCTAGCACCTCCGGTACCATCATCTTGGGCAAGTTTGGGATCAGAGTCGCCTCGATCGCGGTTTCATCCGTACCCGCAACAATCTGATCGAGTTGTTCGATGGTTTCGAGCACTTGCATCGTTTGCAAAACCCGTTCAAGGCGCAACACTTCGTACTGCACCGAGTTTTGAAACGCTTCGCCGTCCCCAAAGTTTTCAATCAAGCGATCGAGGCTTGTTTTATCGAAAAAGACAGGAATCACCGAAGCATCATCCTGCTCGATCGTCATGTAGCCACCATTCGCCCGTGACGTCGCGAAAAAGAGCGGCACACCATCAAACCGTTCAATATCCAGATTCTGCTCGGCGAACACGTCCGCCGCTTGCTGAAGTTGCTGGCGCGAAGGCACATAGGCAAACTCCATCGGATTTTCATGGGCGATGTGATTATCCCGATCGGCTTCGTAGATCTCAGCCAGGGTCAACACTGAGACCTGGACCTGACCCAGCAATTCGGGCTGGCGCTCCTGAAGCGAGGTCACAAAGGCTTGCGCATCATTCGGGTCCAGGAAGACGCCACCAATTTCCTGGCTTGAGCCATCCGCTAAGGGCACGGACGTGACGATCGGCGATCCGTCCGCATTCGTCACGGTAAAGACTGGGATTTGCAGCAATTTCGGACAGAAGCGACTCACCGAAGCCGCCGGATCTGCCGGATTTTGTGAGGCACAAATGGAGGGAACCGTTGAGGGTGTTGCCGGAGCCTCTTGGGCGATCGCACCTGTACCGTACAGTCCCAGGCTCAAGATCGCTGCGCTCGCGATCGAGCAAAAACTAGAACTAATCCGGTGAATACGCTGCATATAGACTATGGACTCCCAAACAAATGCTAATGACTGGACTTTTAAAGACGATGGCCTTTGGGCTCGGTTCCCCCACTGAAACCGAACACAGATTTCGCTCAGCCCTTGTGAGCAACGAGCTTAACAGACTGCTTACAGTGCGTTACCGTCTCGATCCGGCTTGACGCGATCGTTGTCCCAGGGTCAACGACAACGGAGTACTTAAGCCAGTTGTGGATACACCATCGGACTTAGGAAGACGGTCACGTCCTGTTTACTTATCAACAGGTTTACGCAGGCGAGCTTAGGGATTGGGAGTGTTTGCTGCTCTTGGTGTCGGAGCGTTTGGGGTCGCGGCCTCGGTCGCACGGGAGTTGGCCATGAACGTGACTTCTTCTACAGCACCCGGCGCACCCAGGGGAGCCTTTTCATCACCGCCATTCACGGTGACCATGATCGCCCCTGCGTTACCAGCAACGACTGTAATCTCACGATTGGCAGACCATGCCTGTTTACCTTGCGATAGCGTTCCCTCAAAGGCAACTTCGCCATCGGCTAAAACCTGTAACCAAGACTCAGAGGTCACGGTCAGCTCGATACTGACGGGGCCTTTCTTTTTTTGAGCCTCAGCGGTTTCGTTCTTCTTGGTGTTGTTGACCTTTTTGGTCTCGTCTGGCTTGGCGGTGGTGCTAGCTGTAGCTGTGGTAGTTGTCGTGGTTTTTGTGGCTGTAGTGGTTGCTGGCTTTTTCGCGGCGGGTGGATTCGTCGGCGGGGTGGCTGGTGCTGAAGGCGGGGTCGGCTTCGCCTCCGTTTCAGAATCTACCAGGTTCACACTCGGTTGCTGCATCCGCTCGAGCGACAGTGAAATGCCGGAAACCGCTGCAATGACCAACACAACGTAGGCAATGTAAAGGTGAAACGGACGCAGTTGCGCGGCGGGGGTCTTACGCCAACCGCTAAACCGTGGGGTCGGGTCGATACCCGTGGGAAACTTTTCGCTGTATTCGCGGCCATTGAGACCGACCGCATCCGCAAAACGACGAAGCAAGCCTTGGGTATAGACGGCTTCTGGTAAAGCGGTCAGGTTACCGGACTCGATCGCAGTCAGAAGACGCAAGGGAATGCGTGTATCCGTTGCAATCTGCTCAAGGGTAAGTTGAGCTTCCTGGCGGCGATCACGGAGATGTGCGCCCATCTCGGTCAAGACTTCGGTTTGGTGGCGTGCAAGTTCGGGACCGGAGCTAGACATAGCGCTTAGGCTTCCTACTGACTGCAATGTGAAGGAACATGTAGTGATTCTAGCCGGGTTTGGTATCTTCGCAAACCTATTCGGTTAAATTGGCTGTGACGAAGATCATCGACAAACGTCCCGTTAGGTAGTTTCTAATTTCTTCGTTTTATTGATAGATCGCGAAATAATTAGTGTGGCTTGTCTATTTCGGCATCGGTACGTCTGGGGTGAGTCTGTAATTGTTGGACTTCTGCGGGGGTGAGGTGACGATATTCCCCCAGCTTCAAATCTGCTCCGGTCGTGGTTTTCAGGGTGATGATGCCGATCGAGCAACGGTGTAAATTGATCACCGGATGGCCGAGGTGGGTGGCAACACGGCGAATCTGGCGATTCCGTCCCTCCCTGAGGACGATTTCGAGTTCCGTTTGATCGCACCCGTGGTGTGGCTGAATCTGAAGCACATTCACCTGGGCGGGAAGGGTGGGCCGATCGTCGTCATCTAACCAGACTCCCGATCTCCACTGTTTTAGGGTTGTGGCAGATGGTACACCCCGCACCCAGACGCGATAGGTCTTGGGGACATGGTGGCGTGGGTGGGAAAGCTGATAGGTCAGATCGCCGTCATTGGTCAAAATTAAGGCCCCGGTGGAGTTTGTGTCTAGACGACCGATCGGATGAAGTCCAGTATGACGAGTCAGATCCTCGGGCAAGCAGTCTAGCACCGTGGGGCGACGCTGGGGATCATGGCACGTAGACACCACACCGAGGGGCTTGTTGAGCAAAATGTACAGGGCCGAAGGTGTCGCCGGTGTGAGGGTTTGACCATCAACCGTGATCACATCCCGATCGGGATCAACCTTAAGCCCGATCGAAGCAGGCTGACCATTCACCCACACTCGCCCCTCTTCGATCAGTTGCTCGGCACGTCGCCGCGAAGCAACACCATATTTAGCTAAGACTTTTTGCAGACGCGCTTCCATGGAGGTGAAGATAGAGAATGAGGCAATATAGTAGCGTTAAGCAAACAGTCGTCTGATCCCAATCCCATACCATTTCCATGCAAAGCGAAGCGTTCGGTGAGATTTTTCCGCTCTTCAATGCCAGCAATCCCGAAACGTTAGAGTGGCTCCTCTCGGTGGCGGAGGAACACGAGTATCCCCCAGGCCGTGCGGTACTGATGGAAGATTCCTGGGGAAATGCGGTGTATTTTCTCGTGTCTGGCTGGGTCAAAGTGCGACGCCTGATCGGTGATGATCCGATCACCCTAGCGGTACTGGGGCCGGGGGACTTTTTTGGCGAGATGGCGATTTTGGATGAGTCGCCCCGATCGACCGATGTTCTGGCCTTATCCGATGTGACCTTGCTCAGTGTCTCCGCCCAGCGGTTTATTCAAACCATGTTTAAGGACGCACAGCTCCATCACCGCATGTTGCAACTGATGGTGCGTCGTTTGCGTCAAACCAATCTCCGCTTTCAAATGCGAAACCGTCCCGCAGCGGTGAAGTTGGCGAGTACCTTGGTGGGGCTGGCGGACAGTTACGGCAAGAAAAACGGGCGGGG
>RDYZ01000409.1 GCA_004293855.1 Oscillatoriales cyanobacterium
ACTCCTGACTTTAACGGCAGCAGCTTTACGTATAGCGCGATCGACAACGACGGCAACCCCGACAAAACGCCCGCCACCTATACGCTAAATTCGCCCCCAGAGACCGACGATGCGAGCGGTGAACTCAACCCCGGCGATATGCTCAAGCTGAGTCTTGCCCCGAATCCGGGTAATGCACCGAATACGATCGACCCGCTAGAAAATGGCCGTGATCCAGACGTGGGCGGTTCAATTCTGCGCTACGAAATTGATACCACCACGATCACAGAAGGACAACTCTTTATCGTCAATCCGACGACGGGAGTTCGGACGGAAATCCCGGCCAACACTGGCACGGTTAACCTCGCCCCTAACGATCTGGTCAACCTCGAATTCGACGCAGACGGAGCCTTTAATGGTGGCGTCGAAATCAAATATGTGGCCGTCGATAACTACGGCGTCAAAGATGCGACACCTGGCACGATTTATCTCAACCTGCCCGGAGTCAACCTCCCCCCCGACACCTACAACGCAGGCGACACCGCCTTCCCCGGCGTACCGCTAGCGATTAACAACATCCCCAACAGCGTCGGCAGCAAAGGCGCAGGCGGAACCGATCCTGACACGATCGGTAATTTGCCGGTGTCGTACAAACTCAACAATCTACCGGCAGGCGGCAAACTTTACCTCGGTGAGGTGAACCCGCTCAATGAAGTTACCACCGCAACGATCGCTTAATCCGCTAACCTCGAACCAGCTCGCGAACCTGATTTTCGTCGCTGATGACGGATTTACGGGTGCGACGATTAACTATTTCGCGATCGATGAAGATGGTGGTAACGATAGCACTTCACCCGGTGTCATCACGCTGAATGCACCGCCCGACACGGACAACAACTCCTATCGTGTGGATGCTGGTCAATCCGTTAATCTTAATGTGGCGAATAACGTTAGCGGTGGTGGTTTAGACGGTGAAGATCCCGATCGCACCGCACCAAACAGCGGCGGTGATCCAACCTCTTACACGATTAAAACGCTGCCGCCCGAGACCCAAGGGACGCTCAAAGGAAGTATTGCGTTTAACAACGGTCAGCCGATCAAAATTGGCGATGTCATCCCCCACGCCAACATTAACGATCTGGTGTTCACCGCCGCCGCAGGCTTCACCGGCACGACCTTCACCTACGCCGCCAACGATGTCAAGGGCGCACAAGATCCAACCCCGGCTACGGTTCGCATCGACCCGACGAACTTCAACGAGCCGCCGGAAACCGAAGACGATCGCGTTGGTCTCCTCCCCGGTGATGTTGTCCGTCTAACCCGGCTCGATAGCGGCAACCCTAACCTCAACAACGGCACTGACCCCGATGGTAATGTCGTCAACTACCGCATCGGCACACCGGAAACATCCATGCGCGATCCGAACAAACCCGCCGATACGCGCCTGTTCCCCTACGATCGCACCGACGGCACCCTCTACCTATTGCCGGATGGAACCACCGACGCACAAATTAAGGCCGACAAGAACTTGCCTGCGGCCAGTCGTACGTTACTGATCCCTAGTAATGAGGTGGTGACCGGTCAGATTATCCCGGCGGCTCGCATGGATGATCTGGTGTTCGCGTCCACGGGCAACTTTAACGGTACGGAGTTCAAGATCGCGGCGATCGACGATGGCGATGCGGCAGATGAAAGCCCTGCCAATGTTGAACTTTACGTTGGTATTCGTCCTGAGACGAACGACGCGATCGAAAACATCCCGCTATCATCAACCACCAAAATCATCGGTCTAGATAAACAGATCGGCGGTTCGGACGATCTCGAAGTCATCGGCGATAAGCTCGGTGAAGTCGTCAGCTACAAGATTTATCTGAGCAACACCACTCTCGGTAATGATAATGCGCCATTGCTCGACCCCAATGATCTGATTGGCGCAAACTCTAATCTGGATGGCACGCTGTACTACACCGATATCAACGGTAATCGTACCGCTGTCACGGATGGCTTAGAAATTCCCGCGAGCCAGATCGGTACACTGGAGTTTGATTCGACGGGTACGTTTAATGGCGCGAAGTTTAAGTATGCCGCGATCGACAATAACGGCCTGCTCGACGCCTCTCCTGCGACGGTCTTCCTCAATGCGCCGCCGAATGCTGAGAACGACGGCTATCGCGTGATTCCCAGTGGTGTGATTGAGCTGAAGGTTGCAGCAAAGGATAACGTGATCGGTGATGGTGTTCTCGGTGGCACTGATCCGAATGCTCCGGATGGTAACGGCATTCTCGAAGACGATGAAACCGCTGTCGAGGTGTATCGCATCAATACGCTGCCGCTTAATACACTGACGCTTGCGGCGGAAGGTGTGCTGTATTTACGTAAGCCGGGATTGGTTGATCGGCCGATCGTTGCGGGTGAAGAGCTGACGCCGAGCGAGCTTCAGCAAATTATCTTCGTGGCGACCGATGCTTTCGCGGTGGGTGAAACGGTGACGTTTACCTATACATCGATCGATCGCTACGGCCTCGCAGATGCCAGCCCGACGACGGTAACGATCACCTCGGTGGCGGATACGAATGTTCCGCCACAAACGAACAACGGCGATCAAAATATCATCCCTGGTGCGGCAAACCCGCTGCAATTCCCCGTCGAACTTAATCCCGCGAATCCAGAGCCGGGAACCGATACCGATGGTACAGTTCAGAAATTTCAGATTACAACACCACCCAGCGGAGGCAAGCTCTATGTTGGCAGTGTGAATCCTGCGAATGAGGTTGTGACGACGGGTACGCCTCAAAATAATGTCTTGACGCCCGCGCAGCTTAAGGATCTGGTGTTTGTTGCGGATGCTAATTTCTCGGGGTCAAGTTTTACTTACATCGCGATCGACAACGATAACGCCCCGGATAATGACGGTACACCGGGAACGTTTACACTCAACGCGCCACCGAATACCGACGACGCGATCGGCTTCATTTTCCCCGGCGAAACACTACAACTTGTTAATACAACGGCTTCCGCGAATGGAACTAAAGCCTTAGACCCAATTATTGCAGGCACTGACCCCGCACCCGGAACTGTTGAATTTTACAAGTTTGACCCAACGACATTTCCGCCGA
>RDYZ01000410.1 GCA_004293855.1 Oscillatoriales cyanobacterium
TGCTGCGTCCCGGTCGTTTCGATCGCCAGGTCACCGTCTCCGCTCCGGATATCAAAGGCCGTCTGTCGATCCTGGAAGTTCACGCCCGTAACAAAAAACTGGCCGAGCAAGTTTCCCTCGAAGCGATCGCCCGTCGCACACCGGGATTCACCGGCGCGGATCTGGCGAACCTGCTCAACGAAGCCGCTATCCTGACCGCTCGCCGTCGCAAAGATGCGATCGAGATGTCTGAGATTGACGATGCCGTTGACCGGGTGGTCGCCGGGATGGAAGGCACGCCGCTGGTGGATGGTAAGAGCAAGCGTTTGATTGCCTACCACGAAGTCGGCCACGCGATCGTCGGTACGCTGATTGCGGCCCATGATCCGGTGCAAAAAGTGACGCTAATTCCGCGCGGTCAAGCCCAGGGTCTCACCTGGTTTACGCCGTCGGAAGATCAGATGTTAATCTCGCGATCGCAAATTTTGGCTCGCATCACCGGCGCTCTCGGTGGTCGTGCTGCCGAGCAAGTCATCTTCGGTGACGATGAAGTCACCACCGGCGCGGGCAATGACCTGCAACAGGTGGCGAACATGGCACGCCAAATGGTGACGCGCTACGGCATGTCGGATATTGGCCCGATGTCGCTGGAAAGTCAGTCCGGTGAGGTTTTCCTTGGTCGTGATTTGATGTCGCGATCGGAGTATTCCGAAGACATCGCAGCGCGGATTGACGTTCAAGTCCGGAACATCGTGGCGAAATGCTACGACGATGCACTGGCGCTGATGCGTAACAACCGTGAAGCGATCGATCGTCTGGTGGATCTGTTGATCGAAAAAGAGACGATCGATGGTGAAGAGTTCCGCCAAATCGTGGCGGAATACGCCGAAGTTCCGGAAAAAGATCGGTTTGTTCCGGCGCTCTAGTTGGCGTTCTAGCTAAGTACGATAATTCAGACTATTAAAGTCAGGGCGGGGAAGTTTGATAACGTTCCCGCCCTGACTTTTGCTATGAGGACAGTGCGTCATCGTTCACGCATTTCTGAGACGGTATCATTTCCCCCGAGGTTAAAGCGGTTTCGCTCGAAAACTCGCTAATCTTAGGTGGCAATCTGCAATAAACCGCTCAACCGTGGACGATCGAAGCCTATGACCTGGGATAACGTACGACAAAAACAATTTCGCGAGGCGTTGCAGGATGTTTATCGTTCATACAGTGCGTTGCAGATTTTTGTTAGGGATGCGATCGATCGCAATTTGGCAGAAATTGTCGAACAATCAGGGCTGACGGCGGCGGCGTTTAAGCTGGTGGAATGGGCGCAAGCGAGGGGTCAGCTTGATCGGTTGTACGCGGCGTTTTGTGCGGAAAATGACCGGCATCCGTTTGCGATCAGCTCTGCCTCAACTCCATCCTCTGACGATACGACGAATTCACCTAGGGCTGATTCATCGCCGAATTCTGGCACGACGATCAACACGAACGGCGGCGATTATCGCGAGATCCACAACAGCGATCAGGCTCAGTATGCAGAAGGGTCGATCGATAATCGGCGTGAGCAGCAGGGGATTAATGGCAATGATGGTGCTGTTATCAATATTGGTACGGTTATTAATAACTATGGCAATTCCTCGGAGACACCATCAACCCATGATGCAAACTTAGATACTGATCCCCCAGCCAGCGGGATCAGCGAACCAAATGGCGAAACACCCTATGTTTCCCATCGCGCGATCGAGGACGTGTGTCAAGCGGCATTAACCCAGCCCGGTTCCTTGGTTCGTATCAAAGCGCCGCACCGCTTCGGCAAAACGGAGCTGATTTCACAGTTGCAAACGTTTGCCGAAGGTCAAGGTTATAACGTCGTTGTGCTGGATCTCAATCATGTGGAAGCACCCAGCCTGGACTCGCTCGATCGTTTTTTACGCTGGTTTTGCAAGCGCATTGCACGAAAACTACGGATTCGTGAGCCGATTGAGGAGTACTGGGATGAGGAATTGGGCTGTAATGTGAGCTGCTCAGAGTACATCGGCGAGGCAATCTTGAATAATCTTGATGAGCCGCTGGTGTTGGCGTTGGATAATGTCGATGCGTTATTTGAGCATCCGGCGATTATCTTAGATTTCTTTAAGCTGGTGCGATCGTGGTACGAAGAAGCGCGACGTGAGCCGGAGTGGCGGAAGTTGCGGCAAATTGTGGCCTATTCGACAGAACCCTATGAGTTTTTAGCGATTCCTCACGAGCATTCACCGCTCAATGTCGGTGAACCGATCGAGCTGCCAGCGTTTGATCGAGCCCAAGTACACGAGCTAGTGGCGCGGTTTGGGTTGACGTCGCGGGTGGATCTCGATCAACTATATACGCTGCTCGATGGTCATCCGGAGTTATTACAAATTGGGCTGAAGTTTTTGCGGCTGGATGCACGACGATCGCTGGCGGATCTCCAGACTGAATCG
>RDYZ01000411.1 GCA_004293855.1 Oscillatoriales cyanobacterium
CCTCACGGCTGAGGATTTCCTGCACATCATCGAGAAGCACGCGCAGCAGGGCGTCGATTATATGACGATCCACGCGGGCATTTTGATTGAGCATTTGCCCCTGGTGAAAAGCCGGATTACGGGCATCGTTTCCCGTGGTGGTGGTATCATCGCTCGCTGGATGCTGCACCACCACAAGCAAAACCCGCTGTATACGCACTTTGACGACATCATCGAAATTTTCAAAAAATACGATGTGTCGTTCAGCCTCGGTGACTCGCTGCGTCCGGGATGTACCCATGATGCGTCGGACGATGCACAACTGGCCGAACTCAAAACCCTCGGTCAACTGACGCGCCGTGCCTGGGAACATGATGTGCAAGTCATGGTCGAAGGCCCCGGTCATGTGCCGCTTGATCAAATCGAGTTCAATGTCAAAAAGCAGATGGAAGAGTGCAGCGAAGCACCGTTCTATGTGCTGGGTCCTCTCGTGACGGACATCGCACCGGGTTATGATCACATCACCAGTGCGATCGGTGCAGCGGTGGCGGGCTGGCATGGTACGGCGATGCTGTGCTACGTGACGCCGAAGGAACACCTCGGTTTGCCGAATGCTGAGGATGTGCGTAATGGTCTGATTGCGTACAAGATTGCAGCTCATGCGGCGGATATTGCTCGCCATCGTCCGGGCGCTCGCGATCGTGATGATGAGCTATCGGCAGCGCGGTACAACTTCGATTGGAACAAACAGTTCGAGCTGTCGCTTGATCCGGAGCGGGCGCGTGAGTATCACGATGAAACGCTCCCGGCGGATATCTATAAAACGGCTGAGTTCTGTTCGATGTGTGGCCCCAAATTCTGTCCGATGCAAACCAAGGTCGATGCGGATCAGTTGACCGAGCTTGAAAAGTTCCTGGCGACCGAGGAAGCTAAGCAAGAGCTGATTGCAGCGAAGTAAAACGCTGGGCGATCGTCTCAGAGATATGAGGTTTCACACGAGTTAGACTATCGGGTGAGTCGTTGACTCACCCGAATTTCATCGCTGCACACAGGTTAGGAGTGACGCATTCACCATTTAACCATCCAGGACTTACGCACTAAACTATCGCTCTTTTGCATGGTGACACGTTATGGGCTTCGTTGATCCACGTACTGATTTTGGCTTTAAACGCATTTTCGCCTCAGAGCGCAGTAAACCCATTTTGCTTAGTTTGCTCAATGCGATCATCTATGACGATGAGCCACGGATCACGGATCTGGAAATTATCGATCCGTATCAAAACCCCACGATTTACGACCTAAAGCAAAGCATCCTAGATATCAAGGCTGTGCTCAATGACGAGACGATCGTGATTATCGAGATGCAAATTTTACCCGTCGAAGCGTTTGCAGAGCGTGTGATTTACAACACGGCTAAAGCCTACGTGAATCAGCTTCAACGTGGTCAGGGCTATATATTCTTGAAGCCAGTGATTTCGCTAACCATCACAGATTTTGTCCTATTTCCCGATACGGAACACCCGATTAGTCGGTATCAGTTACTTGAGCCAGGAACAGATCGACGATGCAGTGATCATCTAGAGTTGATTTTTGCAGAGCTCCCTAAGATCAGCAAACTCCCGCAACAGTTGGCGAAACGTAGCGATCGTTGGCTGTATTTCATCCAGCAAGCTGGCAAGTTAGACGAAATTCCAACATTTCTGCGGGATACGGATTTTGATGCCGCCTTTGAGATTGCCAGTGAGAGTCAACTTTCGCGCACGGAGCTTGAACTATCAGAGAAGCAACGTATGAACTTGCTGGATGAACAGGGACGTCTGAGCTATGCGATTAAGGAAGGTCTGAAGCAAGGCTTTGAGCAGGGGCTTGAGCAGGGGCTTGAGCAGGGGCTTGAGCAGGGGCTTGAGCAGGGGCTTGAGCAAGGGCTTGAGCAAGGGCTTGAGCAGGGAGCAGAAGCGCGGGCGATCGAGATTGCTCGAGGGATGTTGGTGGAGTTTGACGTAGAAACTGTCAGCCGGGTGACGGGGTTACCGATTGCGACCGTACAGAATCTGGCGGACGGGATCGATGGGTCTGGGGTGGGTTAGGGTTGATTTGGGGATTAACGGGCAGTCTGTCGCAGCTTGATGTTTTCGCGAGCCTGCGGACATAAAGGATGACCCTGAGCGCACGGCAGGGTTTCTGCTTTTTAAAGTCTGCGAGCGCCGCGTCGTATTTTCCGATGTCGTCATAGGTATTGGCGCGATCAAAAAAGAGTCCAAACTTGCGGGATTTGTCTGGGTTGGGTTTGGCATCCCGCTCGATCGCTTCTTCATTGTGGGGATGGTTAAGGGGAGGATTGGCGATCGGCTATATCAGACGCAGAAGGGTGGGAATCGTCATGTGATGGATATTCGTCAGGCGGATGTGTTGCTGGAGAGTCTGGAAATTGAGGGGATTCGGGTGATGGC
>RDYZ01000492.1 GCA_004293855.1 Oscillatoriales cyanobacterium
AGAGGGACTTTGATCCTTAAAATCTGGCTCCTCTTCTCCCATTTTGGGAGAAGGGGCTGGGGGATGAGGGCATTCATTGGGAGTATGCGTTTGCCCTGGGGGAGAAGGATGTCCCATCTTGTCTGAGGCGTCAGCGCATGAACAAAAAAAGCACGTACCGTAATCGGCACGTGCCACACTTGAGAGTAGGAAGCAAAACGTTTAATCGAGTCTGTCAATCCCTGAGAGATTCCAGATTTAAAGAGACCCAGGCAAACGTAAAATCATCGTTTAAGAAACACGAAACATTCAAGGCAAAGCGCGTAAAACCTAACGCAGCGTTAGAGCACGCCCATGCTGGCAAGGCCGAGAATCGCGCCAATTCCGAGCACGTGACCGAAGCTCGTGGTTGCCAACACTGCCGGAAGACCCATGCCGCCGAAAAACTGAGGCGAAGGCATCGCAGGGCCTGCCGAAATGTCTTTCATCGTGGCTTTACCAAGGGCGATCGCCAGGATGTTGCAGATGATCATGGTAAGACCAACGCTCGGGTTCCATTCAACGCTGGTTGCCGTTGCCAAAGTTGTGAGTGCAAAGTGAGTCATTTAAGGTTTGAAGGCGTCAAGCAATGGCGAACTTTATCGGAAGTTCATTTGATTAAAGAACTTACCCCAACATGCTGAAGAGCCAAACAGTTCGCAACGGTTCTCAACATTTGCCGGGAATTGCACACAATTATTCAAAACTTTTAATCTCTCATATTGTTGAGAGTGCCATGAATAATAATTGTGAACCGCTGGCATTCTGGGCATCATCGGTTACCAGGAAGAGCCGCCGCGATCGGATAGCTGATGCTAATGAGATCGAGGCTCGATCGCCCAGTACAGCCCGAAGAGCGCCGCTGATCGATCCCCCACTAACGTATTCATCCCCACCCAACCACCCCGATCGCGGTGATCGCACCTTCCCAGTACGGTTTACGCCAATGTCCCCAAGTCATGCCGTTGCGTAGGATAGGGTCACGTCGAAAGAGCAAGCCAAGCGCAAGCAAAACCGCCCTAGACCTGGTTCGGAAAACCCACCTTCATTGGGTGGTAAGCGAGCCGCAATATATGTAGGACGCAATCGCGTCATGCAGACCCTAACGCAACGACGGTCGATCGAACCT
>RDYZ01000048.1 GCA_004293855.1 Oscillatoriales cyanobacterium
CCACACCGGTGCCGGAACCGTCTGTGGGGTTAGCGTTAGCTTCGATCGCGATCGCGCTACGTCGAATGCGTCGGAGTCAACGGTCTTAACCTGCACCGCAAGACTCTGCTAACCTGAAAAAGACTTTTCCCGTTCTGCGTTTTAAGGGAAAAACGACGCACTGAGCGCATCGAAGTAAGGTTGGGGGATGAGGGTTAACAACGATGTGACACTGACAGCCCGTTCTGTATACACCGTAGCCCATCGAGGAGAGGCCAGACCCCAAACTGAATTGATAGTTCTTGCCTTGTTTGAATGCCGAGGTTGTCAGTGAGACCTCGGCATTTTCGTTGCCATCGATACATTTTAACGTGCGGTTTCCAGCGGTCATTCGTGGGATACAACGTTGCACGATCGAGTGGACACTTGGCAAATTGACCCCCCATTGCCACCCTGATTTGGCCGTCCAACAGCATCATTTCGATTGAGTGTTCAGACCTATACTCCTTACCCCCTAAGCCTTGTATTGATTGAGTCCTGATAGAAAACCGAGTTCTATCCTGTTATTGTTTAGACCCCATCCGATCGCAGTTTCACGAGTGGCAAGGATCTAAATCTAAACTCTTTTTAAAACTTCCATGATTGTGAGCATCGAGTCGTGAATAAGGAAGCACACCTTACGACCGATGACACCACTGACTTCACACCATGGAACGTTCAAACATGTCTGCTACCACTGTTAGTTCTTCGATACGTCCTCTGCCGCACCTCTCGGCTCAACAATCCGCCAGAACGATCGCACGGGTGATGGCCCTAGCCAGCGTCTGCTGGGGAGTCGCAAGTATTCCTATTCATGCCGTGCAAGCTGCACCCGCGATATCGACAACCGCTCGAACGGAAGAGTCGGAGAAATGTGAATGGCTCGGGGTTTGTGATGCATCGAATGCGTTAAATCAGACGGCCTATACTGAGGAGAGTGACCAATGTACCTGGTTGGGAGTCTGTGATTAATCGACTCGTCGTCCTGTGTTTGTGATGACGAGAAACCGGCTTGAGGGTGTGTCATTTATTAATCTATAGAACCGCGATCGGGTAAGCTGCAAAAGGCTTACCCAAGCAAAACTCAGGGCTGCAATCCTTTGCTGGGTCAGTACTAGAAATTAAATTGATCACAGTCCTGAGTTGACCGATACAAGGTTGTGATCAGGGTGTATTTCGGATTACCACAGAAGTCCGATGTTGGCTAGGATCTTCACCATTTCAGCTTACTGGAAACTGGGCAACATCAGGCTTGCAATGGATCGTGTATTTCTACGGTTATGCGTGCAATTTTGTCCTTTAAGATGGTTGACTCACCCCGCGCGAAACCGTGTCTTTGCTCAACTGAGAAGGCGGAGAACTGACCCGATCGAGCCTGGGTATGTCTTGAGTGTAATCCTGCTCGTCTCGATTGCCAGTTAAGGCGATCAAAGCGACGTTCTATTGCGTAGTTCGCCTTTATGTCTCCGAATCTCCACGAAATTTATCAAGCGTGTAATCCGAGTCAAGTTTTAGACATTCATCGCGATCACGATCGTCACTACTACATTGATTTGCATCGTATTCGTGGGGGCGATCCGATCGGGGATATTGAGGCGGCGATCGGCTTATTTTCGCCTCGGGTTCCCACCTGTCACTTGCTTTCCGGTCAGGTGGGGAGCGGGAAGTCGGTTGAGTTGATTCGACTACAGGCGTTGCTCGGTGAGCGCCAGTTTCAGACGGTGTACGTCGAAGCGTCGCGCTTGCTCGATATGGGCGATGTGGATGTTGTGGATGTGATTTTGGCGATCGCCAGTGAGTTGTCGCGGATGATGGCGCGTTGGTGTCTTGAAGCGCGATCGCCAACCTTAGAAGCCATCCTAGAACGTGCCAAAACGATGATGCTTCCGTCCGATCGGCAGATTTCGACATCCTTGCCGATCGTCTCACGCTCGTCGCTACACCACCAGTTAGCGGAATGTGTTGAACGGATGCGTGAATATCCACTACAGCGGCTACAGTTACGCCAATTTTTTGACGCGCAACTACCCGCAATCATGACGGCGATCGCAACGGATTTGGTTGGTTTTAGCACGGAACAATTGCGTGCTGAAGGTTACGAAGGCATCGTCATTTTGGTGGACAATCTCGATCGCCTCACCAGTCATCCCAAGGCGTGGGGACGGGTTCAAGCGGAATATTTGTTTATCGATCGTGGGGAATGGCTGCAAAAGTTTGGCTGCCACACCATCTACACCATCCCCATTCAGTTGCTATTTTCTAAGGAAATTGGCAGTTTACAAGCGCGGTTTGATACCGATCCCCTGATTATTCCCCTCGTGCCGCTCTATCAGCGTCAGGGCGAGGTCAATCTCCAGGCCCTGGATCAACTGCGTCAAATTGTCCTGAGTCGGGTATTCCCAGACGAGTTACCGGCTCAGCGCATCGATCGTCTGGTCGAATTTTGTGACGATGTGGCCTTACTGGATTTACTCTGCCTTGCCAGTGGGGGCCATCTGCGCAATCTTCTGCGTCTGCTGCATCGCTGGATTGAAAAAGAACGAGGCTTGCCGCTCTCGGCGGCGGGTCTCGGTTTGGCGATCGCGGAACGTCATACCCAGATTAACCTCAGCCTCTCCCCTGCGGAGCGTCGGATTCTGGCTCAGATCCAGGCACAACCCCAGACTCGCATCCAGGAGATTCCGCTTGATTTTGTCCGCAATGGGCTAGTGCTGGAATATCGCGACCAGGATGGCTCCTGGTTTGTGATTGATCCGATCGCCTACGAACCGCGCGATCGCCTACCTCTCTAAATCCGGTTCAGATCGATCCCTAGGCTCTAAACTCTCTGTTAGCAACTTCATACCCGTCGCTCTTCTCAAAGCTGATTTGTTTGGCATGGGTGACGACCATCAGGCCGTCAACTGGTCAGGATGTCCGATCCGGTGAGGATTCACGCTGGATGTCTGAGGATGCATCAGTCCTGGCAAACTGAGAACGACGACTATTTAGCGACGAATACACGCACTTTACAATGATCGATTTCCCGCCGATGCAACGAATCGTTGTCCTTTGCCTTTCCTGCTTGATCGTAGCCTGTGGCTCTAAGACCGCCACCCAAGCAGATACCCCAACGGATGATCCCGCGATCTCCCCCACCACCGTTGCAATTTCCCCCACCGAGGCCGATTCCGAGCCGAAACCTTCAGACGTCAGCTCGCAAGAGAACCCAGAGAAGAGCCCAGAGACAAGCTCAGAGGCGAAACCCAGCGAAGCCAAGGGCGGTGATCCGGCCCTGTTGATCGGCAAATGGGAGCCAATCGCCTACGTGCGACCGGATGGCGTCGAGATGGGTTTGGTGGACTTGCCCCAGGAAGAACGAGCCGATTTATCGTGGGAATTTGGTCAAGATGGCAGTGTTAAAGCCGGGTCTTCGATCGGCACGGTGGAAGTTCAAGACACAACCTTTATCGCAACCAATAGCTCCACGGGTGAGGCGCGAACCTTCCGCTATACGGTGACCGAGACCAATCTGCTCGTGATCAATCCGGCGGGTGATGTGTTGAAACTCCAACGCACGCCCTAACCCTGCGCCTCGCCAAGCCCCGGCCAAACACCCCCAGGTTTCTCGGGCATGATTGTCATACCTCGATCGCGTGCCGTGATCGCAACTTGAAACCTTACGTCCCCAAAGCATTGGTTTGATTGATGATGAATACCACCAACGCCCAACCGAACAAACCCATCGAAAACGATGCGGCCTTTGGGATTGTGCCGATTTTCAGTCCCACGATCGCCACGATCGAAGATGTGGAGATGTTCGAGTATTTAGTGGTGCAACACCATGCGGGTCACTGGGGGTTTCCGAAAGGACACGCCAAGCCCAACGAAGCCCCCCAGGAGTCAGCGTGCCGTGAATTTATTGAGGAAACGGGGATTGAGGCGACGGAGTTTGTGCTGTTGCCGGGGTCGCCGTTCCAGGAGCGCTATCGCATCGAAAAACGCAAACGGACGATCGATAAAACGGTGACCTACTTTCCCGCACGGGTCTGGACACAAACTGTCACGGTTCAACCGGATGAAATCCAAGCCTATGCCTGGGGAAACTACCGCGCAACCTGGGAACGGTTAACCTATGACCCGATTAAACAGGTGTTGCAGGAGGTGCGGGCAACGGCGATCGAACGTTGGATCAAGACACCTTGAGACCTGACGCAGGGCTCGGAGGTCTAAACGAAATGTCGTGGCGTGAGTCAAGCTGTGCGGCTCATCCCGATCACTGTTTCACCAATTGCATCAGGGTTTTTTGAGAGGATTGCTCTGCATCCGCAGCGGGAGGTTGGCGTTGGAGATACGACCCATCCGGCTGAAGTTCCCAAGCTTGGCGGTTATCCGACAGCATAATGCCGAGGATTTCCTGTAAATCCTTGACCAATTCCGGATCGAGAATCGGCGTGATCGCCTCAATGCGACGGTTTAAATTGCGGGGCATCCAATCGGCACTCCCAATAAATAATTTTTCATCGCCGAGATTATGGAAGTAAAAAATGCGTGAATGTTCGAGAAAGCGGCCAATGACACTAATCACATTAATGTTATCGCTGACCCCCGGAACACCAGGACGCAGACAGCAGATACCCCGGATAATCAGATCAATCTGAACACCCGCTTGAGAGGCTTCGTAGAGGGTGGCGATGATCTCGGAATCTACCAGCGAGTTCATTTTGGCGACGATGCGACCGGTTTTGCCATTGCGACAGTGCTCAATTTCCTGGCGAATGAGCGCAATCATCCGCGATCGCATGTTCACCGGCGCGACGAGCAACTGACGGTAATCGGTTTGACGCGAGTAGCCGGTCAAGTGGTTGAATAAATCGGTTAAGTCAGCCCCTAGATCTTCGCGACAGCTCAGTAAACCCAGATCAGTATAGAGTTTGGCGGTTTTGGGATTGTAGTTACCCGTGCCGATGTGAACGTAGCGGCGCATGATGTTTTTCTCACGCCGCACGACCATGGAAATTTTGGTGTGGGTTTTCAGACCCACCAAACCATACACCACGTGAACACCTGCACGTTCAAGCTTTCGCGCCCACAAAATATTGTTTTCTTCATCAAAACGAGCCTTGAGTTCCACCAATACCGCCACTTGCTTGCCATTTTCTGCGGCTTCGACCAAGGCACGAATGACGGGCGAGTCACCAGAGGTGCGATAGAGGGTCATTTTGATCGCCAGAACATCGGGATCATGGGCGGCGATTTCGATGAAGCGTTGCACCGTGGCGGAAAAGGAGTGGTAGGGATGATGGACGAGCAGATCACCCCGATCGCGAATTTCCGCAAACAGATCGCTATCATTGCCATTGTCCGAGGGATCGATTCCCTCCGAAAACCGCCGCAACCGTTGCGGCACCACGGCACTCCAGGGCTGATCCTGATGATCCGGCAACGGTAACGCGGTGAGGGCAAACAGGGCATCGAGTCCGAGCATCCCGTCCACATCGTAGAGATCGTCCGGTTCCACCTCCAGTTCACGCATCAACATCGTCCGCACATTCTCCGGCAGGCCAGACGGCACTTCCACCCGCACCGCCGACCCACCCCAGCGGCGTTTGCGTAACTCCTGCTCGATCGCCAACAGGAGATCATCGGCTTCGTCCTCCTCCACCTCCAGGTCAGCATGACGGGTGACCCGGAACGGGTAATACTCCTGGATATCCATCCCGGTAAACAGGGCTTCGAGATTGTGGGCGATCACCTGTTCTAGGGGAACCCCGGTCCAAATGACCTCACCCTGGCTCTTGGCTCCCGTACGTCGTCCACTCAGGTGATCCGGTAGTTTCAGGAAGCGGGGAAACATTTTGGGGACTTTAACCCGCGCAAAGTATTCCATTTGCGTCTCTGGATCTCGCACCACAACGGCGAGATTCAGACTGAGGTTCGAGATAAATGGGAAGGGATGACTCGGATCGATCGCCAGGGGAGTGAGTGCCGGAAACAGTTGCTCACGAAAGTAGGTATGGAGATAGTCACGCTGGGCGGTGTCAAGGTCGATGTAATCGAGTAGGTAGACCCCAACCTCGGTGAGCCGTTGGCGGAGTTCCCGCTGAAAATGGGCGTGTTGTTGTTCGACCATCGGTTGCAGCCGCTGGCGAATGTCGAGAAGCTGCTGTTCTGGCGATCGCCCATCGGCGGTGCGCTGGGAAACGCCCGCGAGAACTTGCTGCTTCAGCCCCGCCACGCGCACCATGAAAAATTCATCCAGATTATTACTAAAAATCGCCAAAAACTTGAGCCGTTCGAGCAATGGCGTCCGTTTATCGAGGGCTTCATGCAGGACGCGGGCGTTGAATTCTAGCCAGCTTAGTTCTCGATTGAAATAATACTGCGACTGTTTAAGGTCGATCGCCGCCGGATCTGTGGCGGGCTTATTCGACTTCTGACTTAACTTTTTGTCGGAGGGCGGCACTTTTTTGGATAGCTCGTCTGGCTCGGGCAAGGGAAGGGATGAGTCGGCGGCTTTGCGCGATCGAGACGAGAGCGATCGGCGAGATTTGGAACTAGACGAAGCGTCCGGATTGACGGTCATGATTGCCCTGAGCTAATGGTGTGCAATGGCCTCGAGGTGGGATGCGCTCCGTCTAATCGCGATCGCGATCATTCATCTCTGGCCGCTCCGAGCGATCCGGACCCAGCCCAAACACCTCCGATTCGCGACCCACCCACCACTCGCCAAGCTGCATTAAATCCGCCTGAATATCATCAAGGGTGCGAAGGTATTCGTCAGGCGAGAGCATTTCGCGCTGTTCTTGCAGCTTACTGAGCCGCAATTGAACCAGCAGCCAAGGCTTCGAGGCACCGTCGGTCTGATCGATATAGCGGGCAAGGTCGCGACTATCCACGTGGTTTAGATCCTAACAACAGGTCGTTAAGTTTAATTTAACGAAATACAAAGCCCGTCGGCGATCGGGCCGTCTGAGGGACTCCGATCGTCTCGATTTCGCGTAACGTGTCCCTGACTTATCCAAAACCCATGCAGAACTCATCCCTCAACCCATCCATCCCAGGGGAACACCGGGCTAAAATCGAGCCACGGCCCAACCCGCTGACGCAGCCACCCTTCGCTTCATGCTAAAAGAAAATCTTTTCGCCCTGTCCCTCTTCCCATACCTAGGGTTTCTCTGGTTCATGACCCGATCGGGTCAGACCCCCAAACTCGCACTCATGGGGTTTTATACCCTACTCGTGTTTGTCGCGGTCACCATTCCCGCCGGACTGTACGCCCGACACGCCTACGGCCAGGAGCTTGCTAACGTTGATTGGCTCCACGGCAGCGCGGAAATTTTCCTGACCCTGTCGAATATCCTCGTCGTACTGGGGTTTGAGCGAGCCGTGCGATCGCAGTCCCCCACCCCACCGCAGGACAAAGCGGACGCCACCTAACGGGGGACCACCCTAACCCCAAATTGAGAGAATTGAGATCCCACCGATCGCGCGAACACCCGCTTAACGCTCGCAATCCCCAATACTGACCCAGCTACTCGATCCATCCGCCCAGTGTTCCTTCTTCCAAATCGGTGCATTGTGCTTGAGCGTATCGATCGCGTAGCGGCACGCCTCAAACGCTTCCCCACGATGGGGACAACCCACCGCCACTAGCACACTAATTTCGCCCACCTGTAACCGTCCCGTCCGGTGATGAATCACCAAGCGTTCCACCTCCGGCCACTGTTGTCGAACCTCGCGATCAATCTGTGCAAACACCGTGATCGCCATCGGCTCATAGGCTTGATATTCCAGATAGGTGACCGCGCGTCCGTCGGTGTTGTCGCGTACCATACCGCTCATCACCACGATCGCACCATTGGCCGAGGCATCCGCTAACTGGTAAACCGTCGCGAGATCGAGCGGCGCGAAGGTGATTTTAAAGCGATCGCGCCCCACCGTATCATCGGTCAGCTCCGTTGTAGCCGTCACAGGCGGTGTCATTGGTGGTGTTACGGGCTGCGTCACAGGTTGCGTCAGGATCGAGACTCGATCGATGATAATTTTTACAGAGAATGATACGAGAAATTGAACACCCAGTGTCTTCAGACCGACCAGAAAAACCCAAACTTAAAACGTTGCAACAGCAAATTTCTACGTGTAAAAAAGGTTAGGCTAATCTTTGCAAATGCATGAAAATAAATTAAGCAATCCACCCAAAAGCATTGGTTAGTCTTAAGGCTGTGTACAGACTTTGTAATCAAATCAGAACAGATTTAAGCCCGGTTAAGCGAACCCAAATTTCTTTACGGGTGGCGGGTTTGACCTCAGCTCAGGTGATGCCAGTCTGATGCATCAGAGATCCTGCCAAAGCCGTGAGCGCTATGGCGTCAACGCTGCGTATGTCAATGACATCCTGTCGATCGACCCGTCTTCTCTCACACCATCACCGACTTCCGAACCCAGAAACCTCAGTGAGAGGCGACTGATTATACACACAAATTACCTGGAATGAAGCGATCAAGATCACTGTCAGACCATCAACCTCCGCTTTAAGTTAGTAAGACGAAGCATCAATGATAAGCATACAGAGACTTGGTGATGAATACCCGGAAATACAACCATCAAACAGTATAACTTTATTCTGTTTGGCTTCATTCTAAAAGGGTATACCGTTAAGATGTAGCTACCTGTGGGAGCCACGATTCTTGCCAGTGTATCCGAGAATACAGACTCTCGTGCTCTGATTACCGAGACAGTCAACCGGCAAATGTGTTTTTGAAATATGTACGATCGAGTACCTTTCCAGTCACACCTGCCTCCTGTCGTTACCAACCCCCCACATCTTTCTTACCAATTCGTCCGCTTTCCAGTGCACTCACTCCCGCTCATGCGGCGGGTCATTTCAAATTCATGAGCAGTCGTCCACCTCGTGGTTCAAAAGGAACGATTCTAGTCGTTGATGATACTCCCGCTAACCTCGAACTACTCAAGACGATCTTGACTCGTGCGGGGTATGAAGTATGTGTGGCTGTTGATGGTAAGTCCGGAATTGAAGGAGCCCAGTTCAGCGCACCGGATCTGATTTTGCTCGATATTATGATGCCGGGGATGAATGGCTATGATGTGTGTGCGAACTTGAAGGCGGATGAGGCGACGCGCCATATCCCGATTATTTTTATCAGTGCTTTAGATGATGCGCTCGATAAGGTGAAAGCGTTTAGTGCGGGGGGAATCGATTATATTTCCAAGCCCTTTCAGTTTAAGGAAGTGCTAGCGCGGGTGCAAAATCAATTGATGATTCGGGATCTTCAGCAGCAGTTGACGGCTCAGAATCAGCGGTTAAAAATCGAGGCGGAAACTCGACTGAAGGCGGAGATGGAGGTTCGCCTGTTGAATGAAGACTTGGAGGTGCGGGTCAGGCAGCGAACGGAGGAGCTAGAGCGCACCAATCGCCAATTGGAGACGGAAGCGCTCGATCGCGAGCATCGAGCAACCCATGATTCGCTGACCGATTTACCGAACCGGACGTTTTTGATGACCCAGCTTTCGGAGGCGCTGGAACGAGCCAAGCAAACTCCGGGCTATACCTTTGCGGTGTTGTTTGTGGATTGCGATCGCTTCAAGTTAATCAATGATTCCTTTGGGCATCTTGAAGGCGATCGCATTTTGTGTGAAATGGCGCAGCGTTTCCATGCCTGTTTGCGTCCGACAGAGCGGCTGTTTCGTTTAGGGGGGGATGAATTTACGCTGTTGCTTGATCCGATCTCGTCTACGGAAGAGGCGATCGAGGCGACTGATCGGCTCAAGCAAGCCTTAGCCGCTCCCTTCAAGATTAAGGATTATCAGATGTTTATGGATGCCAGTATCGGCATCTCGATCGGTAGCGATCACTATCAACGCCCCGAGGATTTGCTCCGGGATGCTGACACGGCGATGTATTCCGCGAAGGAAACCCTCAGTATTAGCTACGCGGTGTTTAACGATGCCATGCGAGAGCAAACCATGCAGCGTTTGCACCTGGAGGCGGATCTTCGGAAAGCGTTGGAACGTCAAGAATTCCGGTTGTTCTACCAGCCGATCGTGGCGCTATCGTCCGGCAAAATCACCGGCTTTGAAGCGTTAATCCGCTGGATGCGGCCCGACGGGAAGCGCATTTCACCGGAATTATTCATCGCGGTTGCGGAGGATATGGGCTTAATTTTGCCCTTGGGACGCTGGATTTTAAAAGAAGCCTGTCGTCAGATGCAAGTGTGGCAGCAGGAAGCCTGGGGATCGGAGTTAACGATTAGTGTGAACGTTTCCGTGAAACAGCTTTCGCGCTTAACGATGGTGGATGAAATTGATCAGGCATTGCTCGAAACTGGACTCGCCCGATCGGCCTTAAAGCTGGAAATTACCGAAAGTCATCTGATGGATAATCAGCAGGTGGTGGCTAATGTTCTTGAAAAGCTGCGATCGCGTCAAATTCCCCTCAGTATCGATGATTTTGGGACGGGCTACTCATCCTTGAGCTATCTGCACCGGTTACCCGTCGATATCCTCAAGGTTGATCGATCGTTTGTGCAAAATATGCACCAAGATCCCGATAGTCACAACATTGTCAAAGCCATTATTTCCCTCGCCCACAGCTTAAATATGAAAGTGATTGCCGAGGGGGTCGAAACTGAGCAGCATTATCAGATGCTCTCGGATTTGGGCTGTGAGTTCGGTCAAGGATACTGGTTTGCGCGTCCGATTTCAGCGGAGGACGTGGCGGAACTGCTCCAGTCTCAGCCGTGTTGGTTACCGCCAAGCCCGGTCTAGGGTCGATCGTGGATGTGTGGCCACGGTGAATCATGGTGAGTTGTAGCAAGTGATGGCGATCGCTCGGCTCGATCCCTGGGATTCCGTGGGCATGGGTGGGCAGACGGATGGCTAAAGCGTCATACAGGCTTGGACGATCGCGGCTAAATCCTGAGCCAGATCGAGGCGATTGGCAGCGGTCAAGCAAGGGACGTGCAAAAAGACGGCCTGGTGACGCTGGGATAGGGCCTCACAGGATGCCGGTTCGGTTTGGTGTGGGTCGGTCGATTTCACCTCCGTCACAACTTGGCTTGCGGCTCGGGGATGGTCTAAAACCTGGTAGTACAGGTGATTGCACACAAACTGTCCGGCGTCGTCGCTGAGGTCAGTCACGGCTAGCCGATCGCACCAGTCCTTTAGGGGAATCAGGGTTGGGCGTGTCTGACCATTCAGGGTCGCTTGGCGTTCGAGGCTCAAGCGCGATCGCGATTCGGCCATGCCACAACAGAGAATAACGCGGGGGTGAACGCGATCGATATAGTCACAGACGAGAGCACTCGCGGCGGTATTATCGACCGGAAGATGGCGCAGCAGCAGGGTATCCGGTGGGAGATCCTGACGATCGATCGCCTGCTGGATCAGATCATCCGCCGCATTCGATCGGTGATGGGGTAACCAGGTATCGAAGGTCGTGATCAGGAGTCGCGCGGGGTGTGGGTCTAGGATTTGTCCGGTAACTGACGGGTTCACCATGAAATTAGGCATGATGCATGGAGCCTCATGCTGCGGAGTGTTGCTTAAGTTTCGCTGAAATCTTGAGTTTGCTCTGGGGAAGCGGGTGATTCGGAAATCCTCGTCGTAGGATAGCTCCATTCCTATTGATTTGATCTGTGTGACTTTTGTCGTCCTATGAAACTGAAACGTTCCACTCAAGGATTATTAATTGCGGCACTGATACTTGGGGTCGGGGTTGCGGTGTATGAAGGGACGATCGCACCGGAACGTCAAGCACAACAAGAGCAAGGCGATCGGCTCTTTAAGTTTGCGGCATTGGATGTGCAGCGCATCACGATCGAAACCTCGGATCAGGTGCTGCAATTCGATCGGCTGGAAACGGCGCTGAATGTTCCCCTCAATCAGGAGGGTGAATTTACGACGACCGATTGGCAGTTCGTCCGCCTTGATTCCACCAAAGCAGCGGGCGATCGTCAGGAGTCGAGCGAATCGCAGGATGAGACAGCGGCAACCTCGGATGAGGCGTCAGAATTGGCGAGTCCTGAAGCTGAAAGTGCAGAGGCCGAGAACCTAGAGGCTGAAAATCCTGAAGTTGCGGCCGAATCTGACACAGCCGTTGATCCAGAAAGCAACGCCGCCACGACAGCAGACAAGCCGACACCCGCTCGTCAGGCTTATATCGACTATCTGTTTAACGCGGTCAATGGGGCATCGAGCGATCGCAGCATCTCCGCGCCCGCCAATCGTCGCGCCGAGTATGGTCTCACCACACCGACCTTGCGCCTCACGATCGAGCTCAAAAATGGCACACGCCACACCCTCGAAATCGGCAACCGTGACTTTACCCAGTCCTTTGTCTATGCCCTGCTCGACACGCCCAAGGATGCCACGCAGCTTAATGTGTTGCTGTTGCCGCCGAACTTTATCAACGCCTTCGATCGCGATCTCGCCGCCTGGGACGCCACCCAGCCGCTCGAATCGGAGACGGAGTTACCCGATCCGGCGATCGAGGGTGAAACTCCTCCCCCAACGGACGACATGAACAGCGAAATTCTCAAAGACCCGATCTATAGTCCTGAACTCGATCGCAACCAATCCCCCCCACCAGAACCGGCCCCTGAGAATGGCTTGAATCTACCCGAAAGCTCCAACGAAACCGGCAACTAGGACGATCTCCGTCGCTCCTGAAACCAACGTTGTAACAGCTCACGGCACGGCGCTCCGAGAATGCCGCCGATCGTCGGTACGGCATGATTGGACGCGGCACAGTCGGGAAGATTGACGATCGAGCGTACGGCTCCCGCCTTCAGGTCATCGGCTCCATACACCAGCAAACCCAGCCGCGCCATGACGATCGCCCCGGCGCACATCAGGCAGGGTTCGAGGGTGACGTAGAGGGTGCAGCGATCGAGCCGCCATGATCCCAGGGCACGACCGGCAGCGCGTAACGCTACGATTTCCGCGTGGGCGGTCGGGTCGCCGTCGGTTTCGCGCCGGTTAACCCCGGTGGCGATCGCTTCGTTCTGCTCATTCACCACGATCGCCCCGACCGGAATTTCCCCCCGCGATCCGGCCTCGGCAGCTAGCGCGATCGCCTGCTGCATCCAAGCCCGATGGCGCTCCAGTGTCGCCTGTGCCTGGGGTGTGAGAGGCACACCGATCACGTTGGAATCCTCACGATCATTACGGTGGTCTACAGGATCAATCATCCCGATCCGTCATCGCGGCAAACTTTGGCGCGGAACAGTAGCCGATCGGCGTGACGGTAGCCGCATCGCCGATCGGTTGATGTTGCGTCGGGTCAAACTCAGTAAGCTGACCGATCGCGCCGATCGTCTCGACCTGCCAAGAAGCAAGCAGTACCTCGATCGGTTTGAGCAACGGCACGAGCTTGATCGCGGGCAAGCTGGGATCACGGCGGGCGCGATCGGCAGCCACCGGCCAAAAGGTGAGGAAGGATTCAAGCTGATCGATCGCCTGGGTTTGGAATCGGTGGTTTAACTCCGTTGCTTGCTGATCCAACGCCTCA
>RDYZ01000049.1 GCA_004293855.1 Oscillatoriales cyanobacterium
TTGGGGAGTCCAGAGCAGTTCAAACACACTCAGGTAGTCACCGCTGAGACTACCGATCGTCTTTAACGCCGCTTCGAGATCTTCGGCAGAATGCACCGGTGGAAATAGCGCCTGATCATTTTCGGTTCCCACCACCAACGTCACCACAATGTACTCGGGCACCTCGAGATCGGGATCTGCCGCCGATCGTTCCTCAGCCACCAACCGATCGCCCGTACGTGAAAATGTCTCCGCATCAAACTTCATCCGCTCCTCGATCGAAATGCGCTCAAACCGCTGCTGTGCCTCAGCACGAGTTTTTACGGTCTCGGATTGGGATGCAGCATGGGTCCAATATTCGGGATGACGCAGCAACGTGAGGGTACAGTTCGTCGCAAACTCCGCCAGACCCGAACTGGAATCGAGGTCTGCGATCTCACTCAAATGTGTGAGTTTGGCCTGCATCCCTTTCGCACTGGCTAACAGCGCAATTTGCAGTTTGCTCACGGTCACCACATCATTCTCAAGCTCGCTTTTAGGGGGTGAGGTCAGGCGTTTGAGGAGTTGCCACCCCAGATAAACCAGACCAGCGGCCACCAAGGCAAAGACGAGCAGGACCACCAAGAGAATCAGAACATCCCCAAAGGTTAGGTCATCCGACTGCGCCGTATTGCCCCCGTTGGTGTTGGTGGTTGGGATGGTTTGTTCGCTGGGGGAAACGTAGTTGTTTTGAATAGGGGTGTGAGGGCTCGGGTCGTAGGAGGAGGGCGGAACGTTGTTGTTGTAAATAATGACCGGTCGGGGAGCGGGATCGACGTTCCGATACCGATCGTCTTGGTCAAGATTGCGATCGCGATTCGGCTGCGGGGTGACGTTTTGGGTGGGGGCAACGGGAGCGGGTGAGCGATTGAAGCTCCCCCCACGGGTGACACCACCGCTATTACCGCGTGTATTGGACGTGGGGCTTGTGGAAGTCGGGCTAGTCTGAATCGTAGTTTTGGCGGGGGAACGGGTGGTGGTGGGACTGCTGGATCGTGAGCCCGAGGAAGAGCCGGACGATCGTGATCCGGACGATCGACCAAAGGAACCGCCGCCCGAGCGTCCACCACTACTCCGCGCGATCGCGCTTTCGAGGCCAAACGTTACAGGCTGTGTCGTTGCCCCATCAAACGAAACAGCATTCGCCAAAACCGTGACCAGCGTAAAGGCAAACAACGGGCGTAAAACGTTCATGGCATCGACTCGGCAACGTTTAAACAGCGAAACAGCGGGATAAGCAGCACACGAATGACAAAATTCAGGCGAGAGCTAACGACGATTGACCCCACACCATGCCCCTGAGAGACCGCTATCTGGGTTAACCATGCCCTCGCCCAATGTTCAAGGTCAAACCCAGCAGAACGGACGCAAACTTGCCACAACTTCAGAAGTCTCCGTGTCACGTTTGGACTCAAGCCACCAGACTTTTATTTAGACCTCAGAGATCTGCATCACCCCTAACTGAGCTGGATTAAACTGTACGCAGAAATGGTCCGCTACGGATGAGGTGCTTGATCACTTGATCACTTGATCACACAGAGGGTAGACATCCCGTGTCTCTCTAGGTTAACACCGTCGCTAGCCGTCGTCGGGTGAGTCCGACTTAAACCGAATCGAGTAAATCCGGACGGCGTTCGCGGGTGCGTTGGAGCTGCTGTTCGTAGCGCCACTGGGCGATCGCCGCATGATTGCCCGACAGCAAAACCTCTGGAACCGCACGACCCCGAAAAACGGGAGGGCGTGTGTAGTGTGGATAGTCGAGCAAGCCATTCTCAAAACTGTCTTCCTCGTGGGAGGCTCGTTTACCGATCGTTCCCGGCAGTAAGCGCGTTACTCCATTAATCAACGCAAGGGCCGGAATCTCACCACCGGTCAAGACAAAATCCCCCAGGGAAATTTCGCGGGTGACCAATTCCGTTACCCGCTCATCAATGCCCTCATAGGAGCCACAAATCAACACAATCTGATCGCATCCTTGCCCCAATTCCCGAAACAGGGTTTGCGTCATCGGTTGACCCTGCGGTGTCAGCAGAATGGTTTCACGCCGTGGCAGTGAGGGCAGGGACTCCACAGCGGCAAACATCGGCTCAGGCTTGATCACCATCCCCACGCCGCCCCCGTAGGGTTCATCATCCACACGTTTGTGTTTGTCTTCGGTAAAGTCGCGGGGATTGACACAATGAACCGTAGCAATCTGTCGCGCGATCGCCCGACCAATGACCCCGGAGGCGAGCGGAGAAGCAAAAAAATCAGGAAAAAGAGTAACGATATCAAATCTCACAGGATCAAACTCTCACAGGATCAAACTCTCACAAAACATCATCCAGGCCGCGAGCGATCTCGGGGCGGGGTGCTGCTCAACCCTACTGCTTAGGTCTGACTTTGCCGCGTTGATGTTCATGAATTTTAGCGGGTCAGGCAAACCTTCTTAAGCGTATCTTTCAGCCGTGTGTAGGCATTCTCGAAACGTTGAACCCGCGAAAAAGCGTGATAGGATCACAGGCAATATTGCTCGATCGTAGACCAACCCTAAGCTCCCAATGTGCCAAACCAAATAACACGTTAGGATGCGAGTTTTGATCTCTGCCACGATTCGAGCGGGTTTCTTCAACTACAAACTCTATTAACGCTTTTGCCTCGATGTCCAGCCCGAGGCCGTTCGCCACTATGACGCAATCCGCCGCTAATGAATCCTCCACGTTTTCGTCACGCAATGCCACCATTCTGGTGATTGGGGGAGCTGAGGATAAAGTTCACGGACGCGAAATTCTCCGCACGTTTTTTGAGCGTTCGGGAGGCGTTGAGTCTCGGATCGCTATTATTCCATCCGCTTCACGTGAGCCCGAGGCGATCGGCAGTCGCTATCGCACGATTTTTGGGGATATGGGTGCAAAAAACATCCAGGTGCTTGATATTCGTGAACGTTACCAAAGCGAAGATCCGATCTGGCAAAACTATCTCGATGATTGCACCGGTGTTTTCATTACCGGGGGAGATCAGCTCCGCCTGTGTTCGCTCTTAGCAGATACGCCCCTGATGGAAAAGCTGCTGCTCTTGGTTCAACGGGGTGACGTGACCCTCGCTGGAACCAGCGCTGGCGCAGCGATCATGGGACACCATATGATTGCCGGTGGGGGCAGTGCCGAGTCACCCAATCGTTCGTTGGTGGATATGACGACGGGTTTGGGGTTCTTGCCACAAACGATCGTTGATCAGCATTTTCATAACCGCAATCGCATGGCTCGCCTGATTAGTGCGGTGTCGTGCCATCCCGATCGCATTGGTATCGGGATTGATGAAGATACCTGTGCCATGTTTGAAGGCCACGACACGATTCAGGTGGTGGGCAAAGGCACGGTCACGATCGTTGATCCCGGCGAAATGAGCTACACCAATGCCAAGCACATCAGCTCGATCGATCCGATCAGCATTTTCAATCTACGCCTGCATGTGTTAACCCATGGAGATCGGTTTAACCTCCCCCAACGCTCGATCGAACTTCCAGAACAGCAGATGACGGCATAGGTTGCGCCCTCGCCCCACGGTTCATAACTGTGGGGGTAACCTCCTCGATCGGGAACGCGTTAAATTCAGCCTCCATCCGCCTCTAGTACGGCAATTAGCGTGCTTTTTGTCCATGCATGGCTACATCCCGCCTGATCGCTTTTTTCCCTATCTCACCTGGAATGACATCGCGGCAATGCCCGATCGCGACCAGGTTGTCATTATTCAGCCCTGCGGTGCGATCGAACAGCACGGCCCCCATTTGCCCCTAATCGTGGATAGCACCATTGCCTGTGGTGCGATCGGTGCAGCCTGCGATCGGCTTCCGGCAGACTTACCCTGCTACGTTCTGCCGCCGCTGTACTACGGCAAATCCAACGAACACCAACATTTTCCAGGAACCATTTCGCTCCGGACGGAAACCCTGTTGTCGGTACTGCACGACGTTGCAGACAGCCTGTATCGTGCCGGTTTTCGTCGGCTGATTTTAGCCAATGCCCACGGCGGTCAGCCCCAAATTATGGAAATGGCGGCGGTGGATATCCATGCACGCTATCCCGATTTTTGGGTGTTTCCCGTGTTTATTTGGCGTGTACCGAACGAGACGAAATCCCTACTGACGGAGACGGAGCGCGATCGCGGAATGCACGCCGGTGACGCTGAAACGAGTCTGATGTTCGCCCTGGATCGCGATCGGGTTCGTCCCCACCTTGCGATCTGCGAATATCCGCCCCCGTGTGCCAACTTATTTCAAACCAAAGGCGCCCTCACCTACTCCTGGCTCACCAACGATATTAGTCGGTCTGGTGTCATGGGTGATGCCACGATCGCAACCCCCGAAAAAGGCGATCGTATCCTGGCCTCCCTGGCCGAAGGTTGGGCCCATGCCATCATCGATGTTTTTCAGTTTGCCCCACCGACAGCATCACACTAACGCTCTGACGCCCATGATCTCTAACCCTGCCCATACCGGGTCAGGATTCACTGGGATCACTCCAAGATCAAGCGGGGATCAACCTGAAATCTCAGGGGAGATCCGGTTGGGATCAAACTGGGATCAGTTGGGGTTCGGCGGGGATCAAACTATTACGGATCAATTACGTAATCGAACGTGCTGAACTAGATCTCCTAGAATAAAGGTATACCGCTGTATCCGTTGTTACTGAACAACGCGAGGCAATGAAAACCGTGCTGCCACTTCTCCAAACAGGATTGCGACGTCTCTATCGAAGCTTCCGGAGTATTCCGCCGATTCGCCTGTTATTGGATATTTCCACTGATTTCTACACCGCAGAAACGACGCTGCACCATCGCAAGAGTGCCTAAGCCCGTGACGAACTGAGCGCCAATAACCTCGGATCAATCCAGACGAGCGTCGCGCTTTCCAACCACGATCCTAATACTAGATATCCCCCACGACCTGTATTCGCTTGTGAATCCAGCCTGTTGCCTCGATCGCCTCGATCTAACAGCGCAGATTGTAAACAAATGTGAATAACGTTAAGATTAGTTATCCGTCAGTGAACTAGTATTAGATTATGGGTCGTCAAAACTTACCAGAGCCCAGCCTGCTCAAAACCGTGTTAGAGCCGCTCTTGGATGACTTCCAGTATTGGTTTGAACGGTCTCGCACGCTGTTAGAGCGAGAGCCGATCGCCTTCCTTGGTGAAGCGGCTCAAGCTGATCTCTTAGCCCGTGTAACCCAGGCTCAACAGGAGGTTTCCACGTCGCAAATGCTGCTCAAGGCTACGGGTTGTCAAGCCGGTGTGGAAATGTCAGTCTTGATGCCATGGCATCATCTGCTAGCGGAGTGTTGGAAAGTCTCGGCTCGTCTGCGCACAGAACGCAATACCCCCCCCAGCTAGGGCGACATCCTCCGTGGGTTTTCCTCATGTTGCAAGTGATATTGCAGCGTTGACCTTGGATTAAGACTAGATTGTGGGTTCAACGCTCACACGACGGCTCTGCAACCTTCCTCCCATTTCCTGACTTTTACGGATTGCAAACTTAAATTGCGGCTTGGTTTGGGCTAAACTTCCCTAACACCTCAAAATTGCATCAAGTCGTTCCCTTCAAGGCTTAATCGATACAGCGCTCTGTGCTGTGACCCGTCTCACTCAGTTTTTCTCGCCCGCTGCTACGCCTGCTGACACGTCCGCCAAGTCTCACCTATGCTGCAACTTCTCTACATTCTGGCTTTCACGTTTTTGGCCTTTATCGCCGTCGGCAATCTCATTCGGAACTTGCTAGCGTTCGGTAACGAAGCTCGACAGCCGGTTCGCATGGGGGCAACCCCCAGACGCCCCCAGCCGGTGCCTCACCCAGAAATGTTAGATGATGCTGGGCGGGTCGTCCAAGAACCCCTATTGGTGATGCGCTCCATTGGAATTGATGATATGCGCGATCGCCTTGATGCGATTTACGATTCGTCGCCGGAAAGTTCCGCTCGCCCGAACGAAGAGGACGAGGACGATCGGCCACCGTTGGCCTCTATTTAATTGAATTCAATTAAATAGAAGCGTTAAATTTCAGTTAGAGCGAGGCGGGAACACATTCGGGGCGATAGATCGCATCGGCAACGCGGCTAAGGTCGCGCATTTCCGCCACATCATGAACCCGCAGGATATCTGCTCCTGCGGCAATACAGGCACTACAGGCCGCTCCGGTTCCCCAGATACGTTGTTTGGGGTCGGGGCGGTCTAAAATTTTGCCGATAAAGCTCTTACGTGAAACCCCAAGGAGCAGGGGATAGCCCAATTGACGCAGCTCGGACAGACGGCGCAGAAGGGCCAGATTTTGGTCGTAGGTTTTGGCGAAACCGATACCGGGATCGAGGATAAGCCGATCGCGATCGATGCCTGCCTGTTGAGCCTGATCCGCACTCTGACCGAGGGCAGCGGCAACATCGGCGACCACATCATCGTATTGCGTGAGCGATTGCATTGTTTTGGGTGTGCCACGCATATGCATCAAACAGGCTGCAACACCAAGATCGGCGATCGTTGCCAACATCCTGGGATCGCCCTGCCCCCCCGTGACATCATTCACCAAGTTAGCTCCGGCGACGATCGCGGCACGGGCAACGGCGCTGTGGTAGGTGTCGATCGATATGGGAATGTCACTCTCCGCACGAATAGCGGTAATGACGGGAAGAACACGATCGCATTCCACCTCAATGCCAACCTCTTCAGCGCCGGGTCGGGTAGACTGTCCGCCCAGATCGAGAATGTCCGCTCCCGCTGCAATCATGGCACGAGCCCGATCCAGAGCCGTCTCGAGACGATCGCACTCACCGCCATCGCTAAAACTATCCGGCGTTACGTTCAAGATACCCATAAGGTAGGTACGAGAACCCCACACCCAGCGGCGATTGCCAAGTTGAAGAGCAGGCGATCGAGGGGTGGCGTCGGGTTGATGATTTGGGTTAGGAGTTGGCAGGATCACAGGAACGATGATGAAAAATTTTAAGCGTTGCCTTGAACGTAGACTGTATCGATCGCCAGCTCAGACCCCTGGGATGCGGCCACCGCAAGTTGATCACAGCGTTCATTTTCCACATTGCCGGAATGACCCTTAACCCAACAAAAATTCACCTGATGCTGCGCGGCAATTTCAAGCAAACGTTCCCAAAGGTCTGGATTCTTCGCCTTCTCTTTCTGGTTACGCTTCCAACCATTGGCACGCCAACGTTTTGCCCAGCCCTGTTTCATTGCATCCACAATGTATTTCGAGTCCGTGTAGAGTGTCACAGCACAGGGCTTTTTGAGGGCTTCCAAACCCACGATCGTTGCCAGCAGTTCCATGCGGTTGTTCGTGGTGCGCTGAAAACCGGCAGATAGTTCTTTGCGGAGGGTTCCATACAGCAACACCACACCATAGCCACCCGGTCCGGGATTGCCACTACAGGCTCCGTCGGTGTAGATCGTAACGGGAGTGAGGGAAGAGTCAGAAGAGGCCAAGGGTTATCTCGTGGGCGATCGGACACGTTTAGAAAATTTCGGACAACGTTATCTTAAAGAAAAACTGACATCCATCGATCAAGATGGATCGGTCAGTGTAAACGCATCCTCGGCAGACCCTCACCCTAAATCCCTCTCCCAGGCCGGGGAGAGGGACTTTGATCCTTAAAATCTGGCTCCTCTTCTCCCATTTTGGGAGAAGAGGCTGGGGGATGAGGGCATCGTGTTTCGATTGATTATCGGGCGCATTGCCATGCGTCCCGACGAACAGGGCGGATTGGAGTGAGGATGTTTCGGGTTGCAATGGATCATCCCCAACCAGCAACTCAGACCTGGGACAAGTACGCTAGCAAGTCCGCCATTTCTTGAGGCTTGGGCTGAAACTGCGGCATCGGCGGGGTTTTGCCGCTCGTAACCTGCTCAATCAAGCTTGCAGGGGTACGGCGAGTCGCAACACCGTGAAGCGTTGGACCAACCAAACCATCGGCCTGAATCCCGTGACAACCCGCACAATTCATCTGGAAAATTTCTTGTCCATGACTGCGCTGTCCCTCCAAACTGAGCACACTACGGATATATGGATCAGAGGTTTGCCATTGGGTAAACCCATAAATCGCAAGACCAATGAGCAACAAACCCGCAATAACAGCCAAGGCTACTCGCTGAAACGGAATATCGAGTTCAATCTCGGCAATCTGGTTATTCAATGGACTCAGTGGGGACGTACAAAAATTCATGAATCTATGTATCAATCATAAAAGACTCACTAGGCAAAATCTAGGATCTACGATCGCGATCGTAAAAGCTTAAGATTTATTTAGAACTGTGTCCCATTGGCTACGCCATCAGCTATGGCTCACCTTGCCTTCAAGCAGACCGTCATCGATGGTCAAAAAAACTTATAGTATGTTTGAGTTGTTACTGCTTGGTTTTTAGGAGTTTCTTGAGATGATCGAACCCCTGCTGTCTGGTATTGTGCTGGGTCTAGTTCCGACTACCCTGATTGGACTGTTTGTCGCAGCATACCTTCAATATCGCCGTGGTGACCAACTCGGCTAAACGCGCCGGTTTGAAGGGGTGGGTTACGTCTATGGAACCCACCCCAACTAATTCCTAGGGACGATTTGCGTGATGCTACAGGGGTTTCTGGCTAAACTGAATTAGTCAAAGCTGCATCGTTCACCCAAAATTTTCTGTCTTGAGTCACCCGTAAATCAGTGGTGCAACTGTCTACGAGGAATGCGCGATCGTGTGGAACTTATCCCGACAGCAACCACAACGCGACCCCACCTACCCTTGTCCGACCTGCCGTCGGGGCGAGCTGTATCGTCTAGAGATGATGGAGGCGTACGGCTGTACGCACTGCGGCAATCTGATGGAGTTGGATCTGCGATCGCAGCTCGCACGATCGCTCAGCACGGCTCCAGCTCTGTCGTACCACTGGCAACGGGGTCGCTGGTTGCCAACCTACCGTCGTGATTTACGTCTGAATGGTTTGGCGATCGTGAGTCTTCTCAGCTTTACGATTTTGCCCACACTGATTGCAGGATTGGCGGTCTATGTCTTTCCGCCATTGGCGGGATCGCGGGGGGCTTGGGTTCCCTATGCTTGGGTGATTTCGGTGGGAGCCGCGCATTGTATTTCGGCGCTGTGGCTCTTGGCGGAATGTTACCAGTGGCCTTGGCGATCGGCGCGAGTTTCGGGTAGTGGGGAGTCCAGCGCGATCAATCATTGGAGTCGTTAGAGGCTGTTTCTAAACTATTTTGTACCCCATTGAGTCATAAGGATTTCAGCGTTTTTTTGACTAAAGCGGGAAATCCTATATGGGGCAAGGGTTTGAGTGAGCTTTAGAGGCAGCCTCTTTAGAAACAGCTTCTAAAGGTCTTGCCATGCAAGGGTCAGGATCGTCATAGCGGAAATGCAAAGAATCTTTAAGATCCTCCTGGGAATCTTAAAGATTTTAGGTGCATCTTTTGTCTATCTACGGCTCGACACAGTCTGCGCAGCCATTGCGCTCTTTTTCTCTGCGCCAACTGTTGCTTTTATTTATTGCAGCCCTGTTTTTCTGGATGAATATGTCGGCTCAGACGCCGGTATTTCCCCTTCATATCCAAGCGATCGGTGCAAATCCTGGTGAAGTCGGGGTTATCATGGGCGGCTTTGCGATCGGGTTAGTTCTATCGCGTCCGAGCTTAGGACAGATCGCCGATCGCTACAGTCGGATTCGTGTCTTGAGGATCGGACTCATCGTCGCGATCATCGCTCCGCTGCTCTACACAACCACGATCAGTTTCCCCCAATTATTCGCCATTCGGGTTTTTCATGGCATCAGCATCGCCGCCTTCACCACTGGCTACATTTCCCTCGTGACCGACATTGCACCCACTGAGCGACGGGGTGAAATCTTTAGCTATATGTCCCTTGCCACTCCACTAGGTTTAGGGTTGGGTCCGCTCTTCGGTGAATCGATTTATGACACCTGGGGAATTACGTTTGTCTTTTTTATTTGTGCGATATGCGGTGGGATTGGCTTATTAATTAGTTTTAGCATTCGGGATGTTTGCCAGTTTGATCATTTTACCTCTAACAAACTTAACCTCATACAGATTAAGGCGAATCCAACAAATCCAACAATAGTAGATGCAAGGCAGAAAATATCAGACATTCAGGTGAAAACAAGCCAAAGATTTTGGTCATTCTTGCAAGAACCTCGGCTTCGAGTTCCGACCGTCGTTATGCTCTTGGTGGGATTAATGTTTGGTATTCTCACAACTTTTTTGCCACTCTTTATTGATTCTCTCTCGATTACATTTCAGGCAGGCTGGTTTTTCTCGGGGTCGGCGATCGCTAGTTTTGCCGTACGGCCATTCATTGGTGCAAATTCTGATCGTTATGGGCGCGGCCCGTTTATTTGTGTTGCACTTTTGGCGTATATCATTTCGATGTTCACTCTCAGTCAAGCGAATACGAACGTAGCCTTTTTAACGGCTGGATTTCTTGAGGGAATGGGAGCCGGTTGTCTTTTACCGACGGTTATTTCGTTGGTGTCCGATCGGGGTCTACCCCAGGAGCGAGGTCGTTTAATGGCTTTGTGTATCGGTGGTTTTGATCTGGGTATGGCGATCGCAGGCCCTATTTTTGGTTCGAGTAGCCTCTGGCTGAGCTATCATCACCTGTTTTTGTGCGCCTCGGTTATTGGTAGTGCGGCTCTCTTCATTTTCCTTACCTTGAATAGTCAAACCATTCGCCTTTCAATCCTATTTGCCCTGGGAAAAACGTATGATCGCTATGCTGTTACCGAAGTGACGATCGGCTATCCTGAGCCTGGACAGGCAGTAAGTCGTACTGCTACAACAACCTGAGTTTGGGTGATCAGAAATGTGTATATGCGGTGTAGGCCGGATTTGGTGTCAATCCAGAAAGCAACGACAGAGAGAGCCAAAGAGTTGACTACACCCCGGCCAGGTCGGGGAAGACGGCTCGAACTTCGGGATGAACGATTTTACCGGCTCGAATGTTGAGCCCTTCGGCGAGGGCGCGATCGTGATCGAGTGCGGCGAGACCTTGATCGGCGAGCCGTAACATGTAGGGCAGGGTGCTGTTATTGAGCGCTTGGGTGGCGGTGTAGGGAACGGCTCCGGGCATATTGGGGACGCCGTAATGGACGACGCCCGCTTCGACGTAGGTGGGAGCCGTGTGGGAGGTGGGGCGCAGGGTCTCAACGCAGCCGCCTTGATCGACGGCGACATCGACGATCACAGCTCCGGGCTGCATTCGTTCCACCAAGCCGCGCGACACCAACACCGGCGGGCGGCGACCGAGCACCAACACCGCACCGATCAACAAATCCGCTTCGGGGACTGCGGCTTCGATCGCAGCGGCGGAACTGTAGCGGGTTTCGATCCGCGAGCCAAACAGCCGTTCGAGATGCGTCAGGCGATCGACATTCACATCAAACACCTGCACCCGCGCTCCGAAACCCACGGCAATCCGCACCGCTTCCGTCCCCACCACGCCACCGCCCAACACCACCACACGACCTTGACGCACCCCCGGCACACCACCGAGCAATACACCGCTACCGCCCTGGGTCTTTTCGAGAAAATGCGCCCCAAACTGTACCGAGAGCCGACCGGCGATCGCGCTCATGGGGGCGAGGAGCGGCAGGCGTCCATCATGGCCGCGTACGGTTTCGTAGGCGATCGCGGTGGTTCCCGATTGCATTACCGCTTCGGTGAGTTCGCGGCTGGCGGCAAAGTGAAAATAGGTAAAGACGAGTTGGTCGGGGCGTAACTGGGGGTATTCCTCAGGGAGCGGCTCTTTCACTTTGACGATGAGATCGCGCTGCCACACTTCGGCGGCACTGGCAACGATCGTTGCGCCTGCGGCTTCGTAGGCGCGATCGTCGAGTCCCGATCCAACTCCCGCCTGGGTTTCGATAAAAATGCGATGCCCGCGATCGCACAGAGCGCGAACGCTTGCGGGGGTGAGACCGACCCGAAATTCTCGGTCTTTAATTTCCTTGGGAACACCAATATCCACGGTTTTTACCTC